>CAYNIO010000051.1:0-8428 GCA_964397495.1 uncultured Planctomycetia bacterium | reverse complement strand
TCTGTACACCGAGGTACATCTTTGTAGAAGTCTTTTCCTCAGCTAGACGTCTTGGTTCTCCAGCAACTAATTTGAGTTTTACATCTTTATAAGTCTTGCCACTCTTATTATCTACACTAACCCACCCATCAAGAGAAATGTATTTATCTGTGTTATCTAAAATGGCAATGTAATTACACCACCAATTTATCCCTCTGGTAATGTAAGATATCTCTGATGGCTCTTTCAGGGATTTCTCACTCCTTATCTCCCAGATGAGAATGGGTTTAACTACCAGATTTTGAGGCAACTCTTCAAAGATTATCTGGTTTATATTATGTCTGAATATCATCCTTAGTCCTTGAGAATCAGAAATTATCAGAGTACCTGTTCCTTTGCTGTCAAATCTAGGAAAGTATGAAGCAAAACTGGTAGAAGTGGAAGCAGAAGGCTCCTTTAGTTTAAAACTTAACAATTCTCCCTCACAAACCTTGTTGTCTTTTGTTATCACTTTTATTTTTCTGCCAATATACTTTGAGAGGAGCTTCTCAGGATTCAGAAGGTCATATTCATAATTCTGCTCAAGTATTCTACAGGTATCTTGTGAAACTAGAGGAGAAAAATGTACAGATGTAGGTTCTATTAAGGCAGGTATCTCAGCAACAGATATTCTGTTAATACCTTTTTGCAATTGAAATATCCTTTTTTCTTTGACTAAGGCAAAATTCTGATTATAAACTGTGAGTTCTATATCCTGAGCTCTGAGATAGGTTCCTGCAAATAAAAGTATTACTAACAGAACCACTCTCTTCATTTCTGCCTCCTTTAAATATCAAATATTATTCTCACCCTATATCCAGAATCTCTCTTCTCCAGCAAAAAATCATGGTAAGTTGCTGCCTTAATCTCTTCCTTTATAAAATGCCTTTGAAAATCTATGTATTCTCCCATCATTTTCACCCTTATTTTATTTACATCTAATTTTACCTCAAAATCACAACCTAAGAAATGTTTTGCTCCAAAGTAGTATAAAAGTTCATTTAAGAATCTTACAAGAAGGTCCTCAATATTTTTTTCCTCTATCTCAAATTCTAACTCCTCTTTTGGTTCTACTTTGCCTAAATCTGTTATCAGGTCAAAGACGATTAAGCCGCATTTCCTAAATAACTCCTCTAAAGAAGGGGCTGCGGTTTCTATGCCGATATCGGCTGTGTGGTCTATTAATTTATAGTTTAATTTGTCGGGCATTTGCAAATTGAATGGGCCGTGCAGGAATCGAACCTGCAACCTTGGGCTTAAGAGGCCCCTCCAGGCCGATAAGCGCCTGCGCGCGAATTACAATCGGCCTTCATAGGGGCTTTGCCCCTCTGACGCTCGGGAAAAGAAGAAAACACAAAGAAGAAAACCCTGCCTCGCTGTCACCCCATAAGAAAGAACAAGGAAGTAAAATAATAGTTATCGCCGTAAAAGATTAACTGGGCCGTGCAGGAATCGAACCTGCAACCTTGGGCTTAAGAGGCCCCTGCTCTGCCGATTGAGCTAACGGCCCGTAAGTCTTAAAATTATAACATAAAACTAAAAGTTATCTATATTAAATACGAAGATACTTCCGGGACAAGCCTATGATAAAAAGAGGCATAAGAAATATGCCGCAGAAAGATTCTAAGGCAACCATAAGTTTGCTTACACCTACAGGGGTAATATCTCCATAGCCTAAGTTGGTGAAGGTGGTGATACTGAAATATAAAGATTCCCAAAAACTGGGCATGAATATAAATCCACTCTTTACTAAAGGTCCCCAAGTATAGAAAATAGCGCAAATCAAAATAACGCCCACAGCCGTATAAAAGGTCTTGGAAGGCCTTTCTCCATGCCCCCAGATAAGATAAGAGAAGTTCAAAACCCCCAAGAGAAATAAACGGGCTACAAAACTATCTTTATACTTCTTTTTGCCTTTTAAGGAATGAATCTGGCGGGGCCTGAAAATACTGTAGAGCAAGAACTTTCTATAGCATTCCTTGGAGCGATAAAAGCACTCCGAGAAACTTTGAAACTCTCCATCTCTTTCATAGTTCTTGGCAGCATATTTGTAAAGAAGGGAGGCGTATTCCAAATCCTGGAAAATCTCAGCCTCCCGGGCAGCCTCTTCATAACAAGAGGCGGCATTATAAAAAGTCTTTTCTCCTGACTTTATACTCCAACAACTAGCAGCGGAAGCAAAACATAAAGATGCCTGCTGAGGATTCCCCTGACTCTTGTAGATTTGGGCGGCCATCTTAAAAAATCTGAAAGCCTCATCAAATTTCTCTTCAGAGAGAAATCGATGTGCTTCTTCTTCTAATAATTTAGGGTCGGAATTCATAAAAATCTGGGTTCAAACTACCATATTTTGTCTTTATTCTAACATATTAAACCATCTCAGCAATAAATGGTCTCAGATGGTCTGAGGGAAAGAAAAGAAGGGGCATATATTATCCATCTCTTTTAATATAAATACAATTCCTAAAATATTATAGGTGACAAACTGAATACCTTGCCTTATGCAACATTTCTGTTACGAACGGTTTTGTTGCATAAAGAAAATCCGGGCTCGCTGTCTACCCGAAAGAGGTATCAAAGAAGCAACAAATAGATTGTGTATATAACACTTGTATCCAAAGTGCGCCTGGCAGGATTCGAACCCGCAACCCCATGGTCCGAAGCCACGTGCTCTTCCAATTGAGCTACAGGCGCATATCTCTCTTGAACCTACTCTTGGAAATTAGTATCTTTATTCCCTTGAGGAGAAGAATTGTTTTTTAAGTTCTTTATTTCTTCCTGGAGTTTTTCTATCTTTTCTTCTATTTTCCTTAAACGGGACTCTATCTCCAGAAACCTTCTTCCCGTATAACCTGCCAGGTCCTCAAATATTATCAAATTTCCCTTACGGCGGTATCTAGTTCCTTTGGGGACGAGAATGCGGGCAGCCCCAATCTTTATAAGCTCCATTCCTCCAGATACATCTTCTTTTTTACTATCCTTTAATTCTTGGCCAAAGTTTATATCTTGCCCCAATAATAAAATAAAGAGCACTACAATTGTGGATTTTAAACAAATCATATTTATCAAGATACCCTCAGACCTACTAAACTTATGGAATTTTTATTAGCAAACTCTATAAATCTTTGCTTCTCCAGAATAAATGTTTTTTCCTCCTCTAAAGCAAGGCAACTTAAACCTGCCCTCTTCATAACTTTTAAAGTCCTTACACCTACGGTGGGAATATCAAATCTTAAGTCTTGATTTTTCCCTGCAATTTTGACTACCACACCCCCTTTTCGAAAGAAAGAAAGTTTGCGCGCACGTAAAATACAGGCATCTGTCCCCTCAAAAGCCTCCACGCTTATAACCATCCTATTCTTTACCACAATGGTCTGGCCTACATCTAAATTAGAAATCTTGGTGGCTACTTCAAGTCCCAACTCTATATCCTTCCTTTCCTGCGGTGTAGGATACCTTGAGGAAAAAACTCCCCCAGGAGATAATATACTCTCTAAGAACGAACGTGAATCTAAAATTTCTATATCTTTCTCCTCTAGATATTTCGCCAGAGTTCTAAATATTGTGTCCGGTCTCCAATCCTCAAGATTTCCTAAAAGAGACTTAATTTGTGGGTCAAATCTATTATATTCTCTAAACAATCTCAAAGGTGTAATCTGACCCAGAAAGATTACCTTCCTGACATCATTCTCCAAGAAAAAATCTCTAGCCTTACTAAAAGCCTGAGGGCCTATCCAGAAGCAAGTATCGGCAAGTCTATTTATTTCAGAAGAAGTATCGCCTTTTATACAAACCGCATAAATTTTTGCTTGGGGATTATTATTCTTAAATATTCTACAAAACTCGAGGGGAAGGCGCCGGTTGCCTGCTATCAGCCCTATCGCAGAAGAAAAATCTCCTTGGTTTTCCATCTAGAAAAAAGAAACTTAACGGGGGCGGCATACACCCCGGGAAGAACTCTTAATGAAATCTACCAGAATTTTTACTTCACCAACCTTCAGTAAGCCCTCGTCCTCAAGAATTTTGAAGGCCGAACTAAAAGAAAGAGAAGAAAAGAAAAGAATCTTAAAAGCCTTCTTCAAGGAAATAATAACCTCGACAGCAAATCCTTTTCTTTTTAACCCTACAATATTTAGGCCTCTTATCTGGGCAGGATGGCCATCGCACATAGAGTAAGGGGGGATATCTTGAACTACCTTTGAACAGCCGCCAATTATAGAAAGAGCTCCCACCCTACAAAACTGATGGATGGCCACCAATCCCCCTATTACTGCACCATCATCAATCTGGACATGCCCTGCTAAAGTGGCAGCATTTGCCAAAATACAATTGTTTCCCACCAAACAATTATGTGCTATATGAGAATAAGCCATAATGAGATTATTGCTGCCTATGCGGGTAAACGTTCCCTCCTCTGTGCCTGGATTTATGGTGACAAACTCCCTAATGGTGTTGCTGTCTCCTATCTCCAGAAATGTTTTCTGTCCTTTGTACTTTAAATCTTGAGATATAGAACCTACCACTGTATGAGAAAATATATGGCAATCTCCTCCAATGGTAGTATACCCTTCTATCACAGAGTAAGGACCTATATGTGTGCCCTTCCCTATCTTTACTGTATTCCTTATTATTGCGCCTCTTTCAACTGTTACGTCTTCCTCAAGGTGGGCACCCTCCTCTACCAGGGCCTGAGGATGGATATCTATATTCATCTCAGGACTCGCTGAGGGCGAAATAAAGCTCTGCTTCTGCTACTAATCTACTGTCTACAAAACAACGTGTGCAAACAATGCCGGTCTTCGACTTTATCTTCCTGGCTTCAGCCTCCATAATTAAAGTATCTCCAGGCTCTACTGTCTTTCTAAATTTCACTTTATCAGCAGCGATAAAATAAGCGAGTTTCCCCACATTCTCTTTTAGGGAAAGCATTAATACTCCTCCAGTCTGAGCCATAGCCTCGATAATGAGGACCCCGGGCATAACTGGCTTGTTGGGGAAATGGCCCTCAAAAAAATAATCGTTAACGGTCACATTTTTAATACCCACTGCTTTCTTGCCTGGCTCGAGTTTAAGAATCCTATCGACAAAAAGGAAAGGGTAGCGGTGAGGCAAAATTTGCATTATTTGGTCTATATTTAAAGAGGTCTCTTCCTCTATAGGAAATTTAGCCAGCACTCCACTCTTCATATTCTGGTCTCTATGCTGCTTGAGTTTCTTTACAAATTCAATGTTTATGCGATGTCCACCCCTTATAGCAAGGATATACCCCTCCATAGGACCAAGGAGATACAAATCTCCTAAAAGGTCTAAAAGTTTATGGCGGGCAAACTCATCCTCAAAGTAGGGCTGGTTGTTAATTACCCCTTCAGAAGATACCACCAGGGTATTAGAATAATCTGCACCTTTCCCCAGACCCATCTTCCTTAAAGGTTCAACCTCCTCTTCCAAACAAAAGGTACGGGCACTGGCAATCTCCTCTTCAAAAACCTGAAAAGTAATCTCTCTTTCTACAAACTGGTCTTTAAGAAGAGGATGATTGTAATCTAAAAGATAGCCAATCTTCAGCCCCTTATAAGGAAAACAGGCTATCAAAGAATCGTTGTTCTTCACATAGACAGGACTCCTCACCATAAAAGGCATTCTCTCTACATCCTGTTCTGTTATCCCTGCTTTTTTAATAGCCTCCAAGAATTCCTTTCCTGAACCGTCAAGCCCTGGAAGTTCTTCCGCATCAAGTTTAACCAGAATATTGTCTATACCCATGCCGGAAAGAACTGCCAAGAAATGTTCAACAGTATGTATTACCACCTCTCCTTTACCAACAGATGTCCTGCGTGGAAACTTGTCAGGAGGAAAAACCGTCTCTACAGAAGCCTTGACTAAAGGGCTGCCCTCTAAATCCGTCCTCATAAACAATACCCCGCTATTGGGGGGAGCAGGGCACAATTCCATAGTTATAGGTTTCCCTGTATGCAGGCCTACTCCTTTAAGAACTATATTATTCTTTAATGTTCTCTGCTTCATATACAGAGGCTTTAATCTTTTCTTCGAGCTCCCTCAGCCTTCGCGACAGTTCCCTCATCTCTTTATAAAGTTCAGGGAGCCTCTGAACTGCTGCATTGACCTTTTTAGCATGCTTCTCTTCCTTGGCAGGATAGCCAAATACACGTGTATGGGCAGGAACGGACTTGGAAACACCAGACTTAGCCATAACTATGGCTCCCTCACCTATCTCAATATGCCCTACCAATCCTGCCTGCCCTGCAATAATCACTCCGTCCCCTAGAACAGTGCTTCCAGAAATCCCTGCCTGAGCAACTATTATACAATTTTTGCCAATTATTACATTGTGGGCAATCTGCACTAAATTATCTATTTTTGTACCCCTGCCAATTAAGGTCTTGTCGAACCTAGCCCTATCAATAGTAACATTGGCCCCAATCTCTACATCATCCTCAATTATCACTGTCCCGATCTGGGGAATCTTGTGCTGTATGCCCTTAACAATTGCAAAACCAAAGCCATCGCTTCCAATCACTGCTCCTGAATGGATTATAACCCTGTTGCCTATAGCAATCCTCTCCCTAATAGAAACATGGTGGTAAATCAAACAATCATTGCCAATAGTCGTGCAAGCCCCTATATAACAATTGCCATAGATAACAGTATTATCTCCGATCTTTGCCCCTTCCTCTATTATAGTAAAAGGCCCTATGCTCACATTTTCTCCCACCTCTACTCCTTTAGCAATAAAAGCCAGAGGCGAAATTCCTTGGGGCCTAGGAGAAGAGGGAGCGACGAGATTCACTATCTTAGCAAAAGCCAAAGAGGGATTCTCTGTCCTTATTAAGGGCTTAGGGGCCTCCAAAACATCTTTGGATACTATTATGGCTGAAGCCTTGGTTTTATACATAAGAGGGATATATTTAGGATTGGCCACAAAGGTAATATCCCCTTCCTGAGCCTCCTTTATGCCCGAAATTCCCTTTATACGTGTGTTTCTATCTCCTGCGACTTCTCCCCCTACTATACGTGCCAATTCTTCCAGTGTGGTATTCAAAGTATGATGCATCTTATTTACCCTTCTTGCTCAGGATAGCATTTATCTTGTCGGTCACCTCAAACTGGGGTTTATTATAAATCACCAATGTTTTGTCTATCACTAAATCAATGTTGTTTCTCTTGGCATAATCGGCCACAACCTTTTCGATATCATTCTTAATCTCTAACAATTTTTCTTTATATTCCTTGCTTAAGTCTAAAGTCTTATCTCTCCTGTAACTCTCAAGTTCTTTGGCTTTGTTTTCTAACAGTTTCTTTTTCGCATCCTGTTCTTCCTTCTTTAACATGGGGATTTTATTCTGCAGGTCCTGAATCTCCTGGACTCTGCGGTCTATCTCTTTCTTGATAGACTGACGTTTGCTATCAAGAGTCTTTTCATATTGCTGGGTCTTAGAATAGCCTTCGAAGACCTTCCTGAAATCAAGGACTGCTATCTTCTGAGCGCCTAAAACTGTACCTACAAAAATGAAAAATCCCAAAATAGAAAAGAGCGCTGTCTTCTTCATTTTTTCCTCCTCCTTAAAATTGTCTGCTGAAACTGAAATGGAACCTACCCTCTTTCTTCTCTTCCCCTGGCTCCAAATCCAGGGGCCAGCCATAATCCAGCTTTATAGGACCCAAGGGGGTCTTTACCCTTATTCCCAGACCTACCCCAGACATAAAATCTCCACTGCCTAAATCCTCTGCTTTTCTCCAAACATTTCCTGTATCAAAAAAGGCAGCCAGTTTAAGAAAATCAACGAGGGGGTAGAGATACTCGATATTAAAAATCATCATAGACTCGCCACCTATAGGATCCTCTGTTGCAGGGTCTATAGGACCGACTTTTCTTTCCTGATATCCCCTTATGGTATAAGAACCTCCTGCAAAGAACCTCTCGTATATAGGGACATCTTCTGAATCCCCATAGGGCTTAATTACTCCAATTCTTGCCCTCAACTCCAGAACAGATTTCCTTATAAGGGGAATGTATACGGAGTTATCCAGCATAACTCTCACAAATTCTTCGTCTGAACCCAGAAATGACAAAGCGTTATCTAAATCTGCGCGAGAAAGTATCCCCCGCGAAGGAGAAAAAACATTATCCCTTGTATCCCATATCAAACTGCTTTCTAAAGTAACGATATTCTTTTTGCCTACCTCCTTTTTCAAATCCTGGGTTGCATCATCAGGAACATCGGAAATATCTACGTTTTCAAACCGCAAACCTGCCTTCCCCTTCAAATATTCATTAAACTCGTAACCAAATCTCACATCACCACCTGTACGTTTTTCATCATAACCATAACCCACATCAGACTCCCTCAGGTGCTCTCTGCGATAAGCGTCAAACCCGAAAGAAATGGGT
>CAYNIO010000050.1:0-8828 GCA_964397495.1 uncultured Planctomycetia bacterium | reverse complement strand
TAAGGGGGGTCTGGCCTCCAAACTGGAGGATTACCCCCAAAGGCTTTTGTTTATCGATAATATTCAAAACATCCTCTAATGTTATGGGCTCAAAATATAGGCGAGTGGAGGTATCGTAATCAGTAGATACGGTCTCGGGATTAGAATTTACCATAATGCTTTCTACGCCTTCTTCTCTGAGGGCGAAACTTGCGTGCACGCAGCAGTAATCAAACTCTATGCCCTGACCTATACGATTAGGGCCTCCTCCCAAAATAACCACCTTCCTGTTTTCAGAGGTTCTGGTCTCATCCTCTTCTTCATAGGTAGAATAAAAATAGGGCGTGTAAGCCTCAAATTCAGCAGCACAGGTATCTACGAGTTTATAGGTAGCCTCTATCTCTTGCTTCAGGCGAAGAGCCCTTACTTCCTCCTCTCCCATGCCCCGCAGTTTAGCAATCTGCCTATCGCAGAAACCCATCTTTTTTGCCTCCAGAAAAAGTGCCTTGTCCAAAGGGTTTGTTTTATCTGCAATTCTCTTCTCCATGCCGATTATTTCTTTTATATTGTAGATAAACCACTTATCGATATTGGTAAGCTGGGATATTTCTTCTACACTGAACCCATACCTCAAGGCCTCGCCTATGTAAAATATCCTCATAGCATTGGGTCGGGCAAGGTGGGACCTTATTGTGAATTTAATATCCTCATCTTTTGAGACAGTACCTATTATACTCTCTAACCCATAATTTCCTATTTCAAGGCTCCTTAAGCCTTTCTGCAGGGCTTCCTTAAAAGTTCTTCCAATAGCCATAGTCTCGCCCACAGATTTCATAGATGTAGTAAGCGTGGGGTCTGCCTGAGGGAATTTTTCAAAGGTGAAGCGGGGAATCTTTACTACGCAGTAGTCAATCGTGGGCTCAAAAGAAGCAGGGGTCTCTTTGGTGATGTCGTTAGGTATCTCATCCAAAGTGTATCCTACTGCCAATTTTGCCGCAATCTTGGCAATGGGAAAACCCGTGGCTTTGCTGGCAAGGGCTGAAGAACGGGAAACCCGTGGGTTTATCTCAATGATAACCATCCTTCCATCTTGAGGGTTAAGAGCGAACTGGACGTTGCTGCCGCCGGTCTCTACGCCTATGGCACGTATGGCTTTTATAGCCCAATTTCTCATCCTCTGGTATTCTCTATCGGTCAAGGTCTGCACAGGAGCAACCGTTATAGAATCCCCAGTATGAACGCCCATAGGGTCAAAATTTTCTATGGAACAGATGATAACTACATTGTCTTTTTTGTCACGCATCACCTCTAGTTCAAATTCCTTCCACCCTAAGACCGATTCTTCAATCAAAACTTGGTTTATTAAACTCTGCTCCAAACCCAAAGAGACGAGTTCCTCAAACTCTTGCTGGTTGAAGGCAATCCCTCCGCCCGTACCTCCCAGGGTAAAGGCTGGCCTTATAACGCAGGGAAGACCTATATCCTTTAAAACCTTCTTTGCCTCTTGCAAGGTGTGGACGGTCTGGGAACAGGGAACTTCCAACCCTGCTTCCACCATAGTCTTCTTAAAGAGTTCTCTGTCCTCAGCACGCTCAATGGCCTTTTCGTTGGCTCCAACAAGGCAGACTCCATGCTTCTTAAATATTCCTTTGCGGGAAGCAGTGAAGGCAACATTTAAAGCAGTCTGGCCTCCCAAGGTAGGAAGACAGGCCTGAGGTTTTTCTCTTATGATTACCTTCTCCAAGGACTCCACAGTTATAGGCTCAATGTAAGTAGCATCAGCAAATTCAGGATCAGTCATTATGGTGGCAGGATTGGAATTTAAAAGCACCACCTTGTATCCCTCTTCTTTTAAGGCCTTGCAGGCCTGAGTGCCAGAGTAGTCAAACTCACAGGCCTGGCTAATTACAATAGGGCCTGAACCAATTATCAAAATCTTTTCTATGTCAGTCCTCTTAGGCATAAAGGTTTAATCATCCTCCTACCGTCTTTGCCAACTTCTTAAATTTACCAAATATATGCCGAGCATCATGAGGTCCTGGCCCTGATTCTGGATGAAACTGCACACTGAATAAAGGCAACTTCTTATGTTCCATACCTTCAGGAGTATGGTCGTATAGATTGATGTGCGTTAAAACCAAATCCTCCTCAGGGATGGTCTGGGGAGGAATAACAAAATTGTGATTCTGGCAGGTGATATCAATCTTTTCTGTCTTTAAATCCTTCACAGGGTGATTTCCTCCGTGATGGCCGAATTTTAATTTCTGGGCCTTTCCTCCAAAGGCCAATCCCAGAATCTGGTGCCCCAGGCATATACCCATTACTGCTGCCTTCAACTCTCCCTTTTTTAATCTTGCTATCAACTCTCTGGCAGTATCTATGACATAACCTACGGCCTCAGGGTCTCCTGGGCCATTGCTGAACAATATCCCTTGAGGCTTCTCCTTAAGAATTTCCTTGGGAGAGGTTTTGGCAGGGAAAACTAATACCTTCCTAAAATAAAGTTTAAGGTTATTGAGGATGCTACGCTTTACCCCGCAATCGACAACTGCTACCAATCCCTGAGAATCAGGCCCTCCTTCGTCTTGACGCCAGTAGTAAGGTTTCTTGCAGGTAACATACTGCACTAGGTCCTGGCCCACAATGGAGGGAAAAGCTTTTAATTTTCTACTTAAACTGGCTGGGTCTTGGTCTATGCAAGAAATAATCCCTTTCATTGAACCCTTTATCCTTATGTGTCTTACCAGAGCCCTGGTATCTACTCCCTCTATACCTACGACTTTCTGCTCTTTGAGATAATCCCTCAGGGATTTCTCTGCCCTCCAGGAAGAAAAAAGTTTGCTTCTTTCCTTAACGATAAATCCCTCTACCCACACTTGAGAAGACTCCACATCCTGAGAGTTTACTCCGTAGTTTCCTATTAAGGGATAGGTCATGCACACAATCTGCCCCTTATAAGAGGGGTCGGTTAAAACCTCTTGGTAGCCGGTCATAGAGGTATTGAAGACTACCTCCCCTAAGGTTTCGCCTTCAAAACCAAAAGAAAAACCCTCTTGGCAAAAACCATCTTCTAACAAAATGAGTGCCTTTTTCATAGGAACCTTTTTATAAATCTTTTTATCCTGTTGATTGCCTCCTCGCAAGATTTAACTTTTATTACACCTTTTATATCCCAGGTATTAATTCCGTAGACAGTCTTTCCCTCATTCAAAGCAAAGGCAATCTCTGAAAGGGTTCCATGCTTCCCATCTACTGCCACCAGGACCTGGGAAGCCCTTACCACCAGGATATTTCTGGCATAGCCCAGGCCTGTAGTAATCTTGACATCAAGATAAGGATTGGCCTCATCCCCTTCTAAACTGGGCAAAATCCCTACAGTCAGACCTCCTTCCTCCTTTGCTCCTTTGCAAGCTGCCTCCATAACGCCCCCTCCGCCGCCGCAGACTAAAACCCAATCTTCTCTCGCAATGAGTTTGCCCAGATGGTAGGCTGTATTATAATCCTTCCTTGAACATCTGTATCCACCAATCACTCCTACATTTATCTTCATTGTGCCTCTGGGTGCGCCTGGCGGGAATTGAACCCACACGCATGGCTCCGGAGGCCATTGCCCTATCCGTTAGGCTACAGGCGCTAAATTAAACCGCAATTATCTTGTAAAGTTCCTCAAATTGTGATGCCAACCACTCTTTACCTTCAATCTTAGAAGAAGGTATTGATATCTTGCCTACAACCTGAGCGCCTTTACTCTTGAGGGAATCCTCTGCTTCATCTAAGGCCTTGGTCTGGCCCAGTCCGCTGCCGAAGGTTGCAAACACAAAAAACTTCCTGCCTGCAAGAGGGGGGATTTCTTTTAGAAAACCCCTTACCCCCGGAGGAAAACTAAGAGCCCAGACGGGAAATCCCAGGCCCAGACAATCAAAATCTTGAAGATTACCGAAGTCCAAAGGTGCAATCTGACCTGTCTTTTTTAAGAAAGCCCTCATGCCTTGCTTAAAAAAGGAACTCGGCTCATCAAGAGAAACTATCTTTTCTAAAACCACCCTATGGCCTTTTTGCGAAAGAAATTCCTTTAACTCCTGCGCCACTCTCTGAGTATTCCCTGTAAAGGAATAATAAAAAATCTTCACATTCATATTCAACCTTCCTAAAACAGACTCAACTGGGTCTCTTTTGGTGGCTCCTCTTCGCTGAGGACCTTTATTACCCCATACTCCCCGTCATAACCCGGCTCTTTCTTAACCCTGCCTCTTCTTACATTGATTATGCCTTGGGCTACGCGAGGGTTAACCCCTGAAAACAACTCCTCCTCAGGAACATTTACCAAAACCTCAAACTCTGAACCAAACTTATAAATGAGGCTTTGATATTCTGCCTCCACTGCTTTGGTCCCCTTCTTTTGCCCCTTAACTTCAGCAATAATTTCATCTAAGGGGACCAGACTCTTGAAGGGTATAGTGCCCTCAGGAACAACCCCTGGGGGTCTATCAGCTAATTCCTCGACCCTGTATAAAACCCCACGCGTGAGAGGCCTGCCGCATTTGGGGCATATCCCGCCAATTCTTCTGGTCTCCTCAGGAGATAATCTTACTCCGCAGTTACGGTGCCCATCGTAGTGGTACT
The DNA here is from genome assembly GCA_964397495.1 of uncultured Planctomycetia bacterium. GTDB lineage: Bacteria > Omnitrophota > Gorgyraeia > Duberdicusellales > CBEUCJ01 > CAYNIO01. Next base: position 4,226 of record CAYNIO010000050.1, on the reverse strand, counting down.
TTCCCTCCTCAGGAAAGAATTCTACAGTATAGAGAAACTTATCCTTATCTTTTTCCTCCAGAGCCTTTTTTATCTGCCAGTAGTTTAATTGGCAATCAAAAACATTCGCCTCGCGGCCAATCCTTGAAGGCGAGTGGGCGTCTGAGTTTGAGACCAGACTATACCTGTCAAGAGAAGAGAGCCGCCAGTTCATAGGAGGGTCTGAGCTCAAACCAGTCTCCAAGGCGGTAAGTTCCCCTGAGTATTCACCGAAGGCCTCCTCCAAAGAATTGAAGCCTGAATTTGAGCCGAATACGCTAAACCAGGGGGTCCAAACATGGGCAGGTATCAGCATGATCTCCTCTGAAATTCTAAACAATTCCTCAGCAAGTTTTTGACAACTCAGAGAAAGGATGGGCCTGCCATCGCTGGAGAGGTTGCCATAAAAACTTAACATGTGGTTTATCTCTTCTACTATTTTAAAGGAAGGGGCAAGAACTAAGTTGTGAACCCTGTAAACTTTGCCCCTCTGAGAGAAAATGTTAGAGACTTCTCCTGAAAGCACAAAATAAACCCCCTCATAAATAAACAATCCTTCCTTCTCTAAGGGCTCAAGGTGCCTCTTTAATTCCTGCAGCCAGAGGTGGTGAGTAAAATCTCCTGTGCCCAACAATTTTATGCCCTTTGTCTTTGCCCAACGCGCTAATTGGGGGATTTCCATATCCCGAGAAGTTGCGCGGGAATATTTGGAATGGATATGTAAATCTGCTACGAACATTTCTTAGAAAAAACTTTGTCTAACACTTCTCTCACATTCCCCCAGTGAGAACCCTGCCAATAAATACGCCCGCATTTCTCACACATATAAAACTCTTCCTGGGTCTGGTAAACATAGGGGGGCACACTCTCTTTTATCTTTTCTTTCTCTACAAAAACGAGCGGGCTGTTGCAAAAGATGCAGCGGGAAAACATCTTAACCTCCTGGGGTCTGATTTTAAATTCCCCCACCACGCGTCTTAACTGTTCAAGGTAGTCATCCTCGTCAAGGACCAAACACTTAAGGCCCGGGTGCTCCAGGAATTTTTTGTTCTTAGTGAGTATAATTCTATCCTCTTTCAAAGATTTCACAATTACTTTTGAAATTTCTCTGGCGGTCTCGTAGAGACTGTCAAGGCCTAAAATTCTCAACCACCTTGACAACCTACCCAACTCCCGCGTAAGAATAAATTTCATCCGCCCTCTTGGTAAACGACCCTTCCTGCGCAGAAGGTATATTTTATCTTGCCCTTCATCTTCCAGCCCAAAAAGGGCGTGTTTTTGGATCTGGAAACGATATCTTTTTCTTTCAAAACAAATTCTTCATCCAAATCTGCCAGAACAAGGTCGGCATCAAAACCTGGCTTTATCAACCCCTTATTTTTAAGACCCAGGATTTTAGCAGGATTGCGGGTTATCTTCTCTATCAAGGAAAATATATCGATAATATTCTCTTCTACCAGGTGCTTGAGGCACACCCCAAATAGAGTTTCAAAACCAATCATCCCTGAAGGCGCCTCCAAGAAACTCCTCTCCTTTTCCTCCAGGGTGTGGGGAGCATGATCTGTAGATATACAGTCTAAAACGCCGTTCTTTAAAGCCTCTAAAATAACTTGCCTTGAAGAAACGGTAGGCAGGGGCGGGTTTACCTTATACAATGAATCAAACTCTTTAAGGCTGTTGGTATCAAGTAGAAGATAATGAGGGCAGGTATCAAAAGTAATATAGGCAGACTTCTTTTTGGCGCCCTCAAGGATGTTGACACTGCGCCCAGTAGAGACATGGCTTATGTGTAAAGGCGCCCCAAGATAAAGGGCCAACTCTACATCCCTGGAGACCGCCACGCTCTCTGAAACCTCAAAAAAGGGAAGAAGGCCTGACCAGAAACTATTGGCATCGTCTCTTCCTGGGCCCCAACTTAAAGTATTGTCCTCGCAGTGAGAAATGACTACGCCCCCCAGGGACTTTATGGTGTTGAGAGCGAGGAACATAAGGGAACTGTCTCTGAGCCAGTTTCCATCATCGCTGAAACAACGCACTCCTTCCCTGGCCATTAAAGCATACTCGCATAGATTCTTGCCCTCTCTCTTCCGTGTTAAAGCAGCGCAGACCAGAACATTGATAAGATTTATCTCCTGAGACTTTCTTAAGAAACCTCTTACTGTCTCAGGGTTGTCCAAGGGAATCTGGGTATTGGGCATACAAACGATTGTGGTAAAACCGCCTTTAGAAGCAGAAAGGCAGGCGCTTAAAATGCTTTCCTTGTCTTCTCTGCCCGGCTCTCTTATATGGGAATGGATATCTATAAATCCTGGCAGGAGATAAAGACCTTGGGCATCTATCACCTGGATATCTTTGTTGGTTATCCTCTTGGCAATCTTAGAAATTCTCCCCTTTTCTAAAAGCACATCTGCCAAAATAAAATCTTTGTTCTCTAAATCTAAAACCTTCGCTTTTTTAATTAAGAGTTTCATGTCTGCGAAATTAAATAAAGCAAAGCCATCCTTACGCATAAACCGTTATTTACCTGTTCTAATATGAGAGGGTGCACCTGGGGTTTTACGCTGGAAGAGATTTCTATATCCCAATTCACAGGACCAGGATGCATTATTAAAGCACTGCTCTTCACTTTCCTGAATCTGGAAGGAGTTAAAGAATAAAGGTCTACGTATTCCCTCAAGGAGGCAATAAAACCTCTGTTTTGACGCTCTCTCTGCATGCGCAAGAAAATAATTACATCTCTCTTCTCTTCTAAGGCCTGGTCAAGATTATAATAAAATTCTATCTTGCTCTGCAGATAAAAAGGCAGAAGGTTGGGAGGACCGCAAAGAGAGATTTTGCAGCCGAATTTCTGGAAACCCAAAATATCGCTGCGGGCGACGCGGGAATGGAGAATATCGCCCACTATCAACACCTTCAAACCCTCAAGACAGCCCTTCTTCTCCTTAACGGTGAACATATCTAAAAGTGCCTGAGTGGGGTGTTCGTGCGTGCCGTCCCCGGCATTTATCACCTTTGCCCTCGTATGGCGGGCAAGAATTTGAGGTGTGCCGGGGCTTGTGTCCCTCACCACTACAATATCAGCACTCAAGGATTCTATATTCCTTAAAGTATCCAGAAAAGACTCCCCTTTCTGAATGCTGCTTACTGAGGAAGAAAAGTTTATCACATCCGCACTCAGGAATTTTGCTGCCATTTCAAAGGATATGCGTGTGCGCGTAGAGGGCTCAAAGAAAAGATTGACCACGGTCTTACCCCGCAATGCAGGAACCTTCTTTACTGGACGCCTTAACACCTCCTTGAAAGACTTGGCTGCAGAAAACACCTCCTCTATCTCCTGAGGAGTTAAATCTGCCATGCTCAAAAGATGTCTCTTTCTAAAACTCATCCTGCCACCTCATATATGTAAACTGCATCTTCTCCATCGATCTCTTTAAGCTTCACTTCAATATGCTCTCTTTTGGAAGTAGGAATGTTCTTGCCCACAAAATCAGGCTTGACAGGAAGTTCCCTGTGGCCCCTGTCAATAAGGACTGCCAGATATATGCGGTCAGGCCTGCCAAAATCCATAATTTCATCCAGGGCGCATCTTACGGTCCTTCCTGTGAACAAAACATCATCTACAAGGACTATCTTCTTTTTGTTCACATCAAAATCGAGGTGTGTGTCTCTTACCTGGGGATGGGTATCTATAAGACTTAAGTCGTCCCGGTAAAGGGTGATATCTAAGATGCCTAAAGGTGTGGTTTGACGTTCTATGCTTTCTATATTCTTTAAAATTCTTCGGGCAAGATAAACGCCTCTCCTTTGAATTCCTACCAAGGCCAGGTCTTTTGGGCCTCTATTTTTTTCAAGAATCTCATGGGAGATACGCAGAATTGCCCTTTTAATCTCGGATTCTTCCATTATTTTGGCTTTGAGTTTGAGGTTCATATAGTAAAAAAGCCCAGATTTTTCTGGGCCTATCTCAATTGTAGCGTTGTTGAAATCATAATTTTACTCCTTCCTGACCTCTCCGGACCAGGTTAAAGGTCCTTTTATTTATACCACAAGCGAAGGCCCTGTGTCAATGTAAATTTTGGTAGAATCTCATCAAACCTTATGCAACATTTCCGTTACGGACGGTTTTGTTGCATTTTAGGGAGGTTTCAAGATACGGCACTGTAAAATATTCTGTGTAAATTCTTGACAGGCTAAATAAAAAAGGCTAT
>CAYNIO010000049.1:8609-8906 GCA_964397495.1 uncultured Planctomycetia bacterium | reverse complement strand
ATCGCTGGCTGCCTTAGCATTTCGGGCCTGTTCTCGAGAAGCATTAATCATAGGAATAATAGCTGCTGCTAAAATTGTCAAGATAGCCATCACCACAAGAAGTTCAATGAGCGTAAAACCCCTCTTCATACTACACCTCCTTTAATTTTAAAGACCTGGAATTAAAAATTCTTACTTTAATTTTGCCGCCACCCCTCGGATAAAAACCATACCTGCAGACATCGATCCTTATGTCAACGCCCATCCTATCCAAAAAGTTGCAGAACACGTGCTTTATGTATTGTATCGAGGGACTCC
>CAYNIO010000049.1:0-8599 GCA_964397495.1 uncultured Planctomycetia bacterium | reverse complement strand
GTAAAACCCCTCTTCATACTACACCTCCTTTAATTTTAAAGACCTACGAATCAAAAGTCTCTGATTTAATTATAGAATGTTTCTTTAATAAATGCAAATCATCCTCCTGATAAAGCTTGAGTCAACTTAAATATAGGGAACAATATTGCGGTTACCATAAATCCTACTATCCCTCCCATAACAAGGATGAGCAGGGGCTCAAACATAGAAAGCGTCCTTTCTATTGTCTCGTCTATCTCTTCCCTGTAAATCTGGGCAACCTTCTCTAAACTCTGCCCCAGAGTGCCTGACTCCTCTCCTGCCTTTACCATCATCAATACATCAGGAGTAAAAAATCCCAACATTTTCATAAATTCAGAAATATCCCCTCCCTTGGCTACATGGGAACTGAAACTTCTTATCCTCTGGGAATATACAAGATTCCCTATAACATCCTCCACAATCCTCAGGGCCCTCATTATGGGGAGACCGCTGTTATACAATACAGATAAAGCCTCTATAAAGCGGTTCATATAAACCTTGGAAAATAATTTTCCAAAAAGAGGCAAATGCAATTTTGCCTTATCTATCAACAATCTTCCAAAGGGTGAAGCTTTAAGAAACCTGAAGCCTATAAAAGTTCCTGCAACCAGTCCTGCCAAGATATACCAGTAGCGCGTAAACAGGTTACTTAAGAAGAGGAGAATCTGGGTCTGCACAGGCAGAACAATATTCTCTTCTTTAAATATCTTAATAAACTGGGGCATAATCTTTACCAGAATAAATACTATAAGGGTTATGGCCACCACAGAGATAATGGCAGGGTATATTAAAGCAGAAATTACTTTTCTTCTTATCTCTGCCTGCCTCTTTATGTATTCTGCAAGGCGGTATAAAACCTGGGGGAGATTTCCTGTATTCTCTCCCAACTGCACCATATTGACATAAAAGGGGGAAAAAACTTTGGGGTATTTGCTCAACGCTTCAGAGAGCGAAGAGCCTGATTTTAAATCTCTGATTATACCCTCAAGAACCTGGGAAAGTTTTTTATGTTTTGTCTCCTGGACAATAGTCTGCAAAGAGGTAAGAAGTGGCACCCCTGCCTCAATAGTATTAGCCAGCTGAATGGTGAGGGTCAAAATTTCTTTTATGCCTATGGGAATAAGTGCTCCTACAACATCCTCCTGGAGGGCATTCTTTTTCTCCTTAAATATAGAGATGACAAAAAAACCCATATCCTCAAGTTTCTGCCTGAGGCCTTCCTCATCAGCGTATGATATCTTGCCTGTAATAAATTTTCCTTCTGCGTCTCTTACCTTGTAAATGTAGTTGGGCATTAGATAACCTCTGTTACTCTCAGAACCTCGCCCAAAGTAGATATCCCCCTAAATACTTTCCTTAAACCGTTCTCTTTCAAAGTCCTCATCCCCTCCTCTAAGGCTATTACCCTTATTTGAGAAAGTTTTACCCCTGAAGATATAGCGTCGCGCATCCTGTCAGTAGAAACAGTCATCAACTCATATATGGCCTGCCTGCCGCGAAAACCGGTATTCCTGCAGAATTCACAACCTTTGCCCTGGAAAAACTTGAGCGGCAAATCATTAACCCTTTCTAACTCCTCCCTGAAACTTGGAATTATATCCCTGGGCTCAGGTATCTGCTCCTTGCATTTAGAACATATTACCCTCACCAACCTCTGGGCAAGAACCCCTATCAAAGAAGCAGAAACAAGGTAAGGCTCTATACCCATATCTATTAATCTTGTTGTAGCACTAGGGGCATCGTTTGTATGGAGGGTAGATAAAACTAAATGGCCTGTCAAAGAGGCCCTTACTGCTAACTGTGCGGTTTCTAAATCCCTGATTTCTCCCACCATTATGACATCCGGGTCCTGCCGCATTATTGCCCGCAGAGAATTGGAAAATGTAAAACCTGCCCGGGGATTTACCTGAGATTGAGATATCCCTTCTATCTTATACTCCACAGGGTCCTCAACTGTAACGATATTCTTATCTGGGGAATTTATACGATTAAGGGCAGCGTAAAGAGTTGTAGATTTACCGCTGCCTGTGGGTCCGGTAACTAAAATTATCCCGCAGGGTCTGTGAATTAAAGAATCGAATATCTCAAATTCCTTAGTTTCAAAACCTAATTGCTCGAGGTTAAGCAAAGATATGTCCTTCGTAAACAACCTCAGAACTATCTTCTCTCCATTAATTGTAGGATAGGTAGAAACTCTTATGTCTACCTGCTTTTCTAAGAATTCTACTCTAAACCCCCCATCCTGAGGAAGGCGTTTCTCCGCAATATCCAGATTAGACATAATCTTTATGCGTGATACTACAGGCTTAAAAAGAGCCTTGGGAGAAGTGGTGATGTCGTGCAGAACACCGTCTATGCGAAAGCGAATCTTAAAATCCTGGCGATGAGGCTCTATGTGAATGTCGCTTGCTCTGTTCTTTATGGCATCGCTTATAACCGCATCTACAAACCTTATAATGGGAGCCTTCTCTGCCACCTCTCTAATCTTCTCAACATCCTCTTCAAGAGCCTCCTCTTTAAATTCCTCTTCTACTGCTACAGTAAGAGTATTTTCTATTTCGCTCTTTTCCCCATACAAACGGTTTATTAAAACTGCGATGCTCTTCTTCCCTCCCAAGACCGGCTTAATCTTGAAACCTGTTTCTGCACGCAGTTCGTCAATGGCAAAAGTATTCTGGGGCTCGGACATAGCGACCACTAAAGTATCCCTCTCGACCCTTAAAGGGATAACTATATATCTTCTGCATATATCCTCAGGAACAACGTCTTTAAGTTTTTTATCTATTTTAACTCTTGAAAGGTCTACATAATCTACCCCAAGACTTTTAGCAAGAATGGGGTTGACCTTCTCTTCATCCACAAACCCCCTATCTATGAGAATTTGGGCCAATAACTGCCCTGTGCTCTTCTGTTCCTCTAAAGCCTCTTTAAGTTGCTGGGGTGAGATTAAACCTTCCCTTAAGAGACGTTCTCCTAAGGGTATGCTTTTTGGGTGAGAATCAGAACTCATGGCTTTCTTTTAGGAAAAGAAACCGAAGAAATCTTTGTGCCTTCATTCCCTACTATGCGGGGAGTAAGAAATATAAGAAGTTCTCTCCTTACAGGATTTTCAGGATCCCCTCTCTCAGTATGTTTAAAAAATGCTCCCAAAATAGGAATATCTCCCAAAAAAGGAACTTTTTTAATCCTTTCGTAATCCTTCTCAGTTATAAGCCCTCCCAAAACAATGCTCTGGCCATCCTTCACCGTCGCCACAGTAGTAATCTGGCGGGTAGAAATTATAGGACGTTCATTATTGGGGCCGGTCCAGCCAGTCCTTTCGCTTATCTCGGGATTTAACTTTACAGTAATAGTATTGTCGGCATTTATGTAAGGAGTGACCCTCAAAATAATACCGATATCCTCCTCCTCATAACCTGAAACTACTAATCTCCCTGTATCCTGGTCTATATTGTAAATAGGTATAGGAACTCTGCTCCCTACAATAATCTGAGCCTCTTCGCCTTCACGGGTAAGGATGCGGGGGTTAGAGATTATCTTAACATTTTCTACATCATCTATAGATTCAAACATGGCTTTAAAATCTGAAAAGGTAATATTGCCCATAGTAAAAATATTGCTTCCTCCAGTAGTAGCGGTATCTTCAGGGTGCTCAGGAATTCTCCTGCCCCCTCTTCCTAAAGGAAAAGTTGTGGCTCCGCTTGCCCCTGCGCTTATCCCCCCCTTAAGAAGCCAGTCAATGCCAAATTTAAAATCTTTTGTCAGGCTGACCTCAACAAACTTGGCTTCAATCATCACCTGCTGAGCCTTAATATCCAGTTTCTCTATAACTCTCCTAAGTATATTCAATGCCTCAGGCGTATCTGTAACTACCAATGTGTCAGGGCTGTCTTCATCGTCAAACTTAGAAAATACCTCAATCTTACCCCTGTCAGAAAGCAAATCCTCTATAGCGTCTTTAACCTTCTGGGCAGAGGCAAACTTTAGCCTAAAAACCTCTGTGGATAGAGGACTTTCTTTAAGGGGAATGAGTCTTATAATATTCTCTTCCTTCTCAAAAGTGTAGCCTGCGGCTTTGAGAATAACCTTCAAAGCCTCTTGAAGAGGCACATCTGTAAGATAAGTAGTAACTGACTGTGTCAATCCTTCCCCCCCTACAATATTAAGGTCTGTAACTTTAGAGATAGCATTGAGAACAGAATTTAAAGGGGCCTCGCTAAAACTTAAAGTCACCAGTACCGGCTCAAGAGATTTATCCCACTCCTGTATGGCTTTAGAAATAGCCTCTATCCTTGCAGGATGGTCTCTTATTACCAGAACATTTACTTTCTTGTTGTCTTTCTGGAACTGAAATATCTCCATAGAGCCTTCCTTAGAAAGCATTCCTTTTATTTTTTCTCTAATTTGCTGAGGCTCAAGATATCTAAAACGCAAAGTCTTGGTGGAAATCTTACCGGAATTAGAACCTGTAATCTGGTTCTCTGAAGGCAGGGTCTGGCTCCCTAACAAAGGGGAGCCTATACTCGTAATACTTAAGTATAATATAAAAACTGAAATAATTTTGCTCATATCCACCTACCTTTTTAGCTCTATTATATACTTGCCTTGGCCTTTTAACAATATTACTCTGTTTTTCTCTATAGAAAGTATCTTCGCGCCCGATACCTCATCGCCCTCTTTAAAGACCTTGCCGTTAATTAAAGCCACTTTTCTTTTTCCTGCCTGGGCAATTCCATCAAGGGTTATTCCCTGCAAGCCTGAAGAGGCCTTCCCTCCTGGAAATGAGGGAGGCTTTTTCTCTGCAGAAGCACCCTCCATTTTAAAGGGATTGCGCTCTTTAATGGAAACGAACTCCTGCCTGCTGGAAGTTCTGTATTTTGCAGTTCTTAATATGCCCCTTATTTTATCTACATCCTTTTTGTTTATGCCTAACAACTCTTCTTCAGAAAATTCTCTGGCAGACTTCGGCTTTTTATCAACTTGATAAGCGCTCAGGGTCATTTCTATATTAAGCATCCCTGCTTTAGAAGATAAGAGCTGTGAAATACTTATCCTCTTGGGATTTATAAGAATATCTACCTTCTCTCTTATGTAATCAAGGTATTTTAAGAAATCGTAAAGAGTCGTCTTCATCTTCAATACCAAGGGTCTTTCCTTGTACCCTTCAAATTTCTTAGAAGGAAGAGGCTCAATGGAAGTGATTATAAATTTTACCCCAGGCGCTCCTTGAGTCAGATTCAAAGAAAAATCTACATCTCTGGCAGGAAGTTTTCTATCAAGAAAGGTCCAGAGATAGTTAATATCCCTCTCTATGATACTCAAATGCGAAGAAGGAATTTGTTCCAACCTGTCAACCTTAGCGCGCAAGCTTTGTAACTCTTTATAACTCTCAAAGTTTTTCTTCAGCGCAGGTCTGTAAAGATAACTGTATAAAAGAAAAAGTATTGCCACCTCCACGAATATTACCATTATAAATTTCTTCTTAGGATCCATATCAAAGTTTGTTTATATCAATTTCTCCCTTTATAGTGAAATCTACAAGCGCTCCCCTCCCTCTGCCAGGTGCGGTGTTAACCGAAAGATTCCTAAAATACTCTTTTCTCTGCAGAGAGGACATAAAGTTAGAAATCTGAGTTATGTCTAATTTACCCTTATCATCAGGAGACAAGGTCCCCTTAATCACAAATCGAGGCATATCCTCCTCAAAAACAAACTCCATATTCTGGAATATTATATTTTTAGAAGGGATTGATTTGCAGATATCCGAAATAATAGAAGGGTAGGGCAAATTCTCTCTAAGGAGGCGTTGATAAAGGCGCGCCTTGAATTCAAGAATATCCAGCCTCTTCTTCATATTCATTATACGCATAGATTTGCCCTCAAGGTTAACCCATTTTTGCTGGTAAGCCTCTATACTGCTTTGATAATAAAAACCTTTAAGTTTAATAACAGAGAAAATACCCACTGCCAAGATTATAAATACCCCTATAGAAATCTTGATAAGGCTACTAAAAAGTGAAGGCTTAGTGCCTGCCTTCTCTCTGCGCTTCTTAGAAGGGGAAATAAGGTTTATACCTTCAGGTCTACTTAAAGCTATTCCCAGGCTGGGGGCATACAAAAGGAAATTATTTTGAAACTTACCTTTATCCTCAAGGGATATATCAAATAAGCCCGGAGGCAATTCTAAGTATTCTGCAGATATGCCCAATTCTGTGGAAATGAACTCTTTTAATCCCTTAAGGTTAGCACTTCCTCCCATAAGAAAGCATGTATTTATCTCCTCTCCATGGGTAATCTGGCGATAGTGCTGAAGTGTGAGATTTATCTCTTTAAGAAGCCCCCTTGCCTCTTCTCCAAGTATCTCTCTTATTTTAGAACCCTCTTCCAAACCTTGTTCTATCTTAAGTCTTTCCGCCTCTTGCAAAGATACATTCAATCTGTTTTTGATACTCAGGGTAAAATCCCTTCCGCCAATGGGAATATTGCGTCCGAATAGAAGTTTTTCCTCCCTAAAAACTACGATGTCTGTCTCAAGGTAACCAATACTTATTCCAATCAGAGGCCGAGAAGAAAGTATTTGGAGGCTATGCAAAAGATTCCAGATAACTATGGAGGTAGTAGTAAGGAGTTTTGGCTCTAACCCTAAATTATTAAATAAATCAATGTGATTAGAAATAATTTTGTTCTGAACAGCCACGAACAAAACTTCGAGTTTCTTTACACCCCTCTCTATGGTCTGGCCCAAAACTTTAAAATCGTAGACTACCTCTTCTAAAGGATAAGAAATATGTTTGCGAATATAGGTCTTCAGAATCTGGGGGATTTCCTCCTGGGGTACCTGTGGTAAAGTAATAACACGCAGGCATACTTTGCTCCCAGGAAGGACAGAATATATGGAGGTCTTCTTAAAATCCTTGCCCTTTAATAAACTCTCCAAGGCTCCTTCTACTTCCTCGGCAGGGATAACAAAACCCCTCTCCCTTTCAGGCAAAGTTCTTAGGCCACAGTCTAAAATCAGAAATCTATCTTTTACCCTCTTGACTCTGAGCATCTTGATATTCTTGTTGCCTATATCTATTCCTACGACTTCCTGAGGAAACTTTGTTCTTGATTTCCTTTCTCTAAACATTTAAACCATCTCCAATAAGCGCCTAAGCCTCTCCTTCTCAAAATCTTCTATATTCTCGAAGGAAAGGCCAGTGATGAAATTATCATTCTCCTCCTTAACATATACTACTCTACAATCAACGGTTATAGGAAGAGGGTCGTTAGAAAATTCTATCTGTGCTCGGATAATATCTCCTGTCTGGAGTCTACAAGAAAGAACGACCTGCATGCCTGTCAGGCTTATATTATTAGTGGCGGCTATTTCTTCTGTCTCTAATCCTTGACGTTTGAGACTAAGCATTACTTTTTTTAAGAATCGAGGCGTGCTCCTCTTATCTTTATTCTCCATATTGCTCCTTCCTCTCTTGAATCTCTCTTTTTACCCACCTTATTATCCTCTCACGGGTAAAAGAATCTACATCTATAAACTGAATACCTGCCCAATACAATTCCTCTTCTGCGGCCCCTAAGTCTGACTTTTCTATTTTGGGGCATTCCCTTTTCTGAGACCAGGCAATTTTCGCCTTAGCAGGAAGGGGGATAGGATCTGAAAACATATATACTTTTAGATTAAGTTCTTCATCTCTGGGAATATTCCGAGGAATAACAATTCTTACACCGCCTTCGCTTATATCCTCACCCATAACTACCTCTTCAATCCTAAATCCTTCTCTATCTTTATATATCAAGGTAACTACTGTCTTCTTCTTCAATCTCTTAAATTTCCTCCTCTCCCTCATAAAACCCCCAGCATCTTCATCAATTTAAGGGTGGAGGCAGGTGGATAGTGTTTGGCTCTCTCCCACCTGCTGATACTGAAAACTGAAACTTTTATCATATCTGCCAGTTCCTCCTGGGTGAGATTATTCTTTTCTCTGTATTCTTTTATTTTTCTGGCTAAGATTTCCTTTTCCTTCTGGCTATGCCTCTTGGACACCTCTCCCTCCTTTTCCAAAAAACAGAAAAATGTTGGCATATATATAGACACTTGTCAAGTAAAATATCAAGGAAATTACCTATGCAATTGATTGTAGAATTCCCCTTCAGAAATCCCTATATATTGGATTCAAAGAAGGATGGACGAAGACAAGAAAATTTTAAGTTTTTACGACTTGACAGGAAGCATAGGCAACATTTTCGTGAGGAATGCTTGTGGGGCTTGGGACAAAAGGTTAAGATTCTGGAGGCTCTAATGGCTCGTAAGATGGAGGGCAAATCGTTGTAGTTGTGTATTCAAGAGAATAACTAGAAACGTCCATCTTGCTATTAAGAACAACAGGTATTTCTACAAAACCAGGCTCGCCAATATTTATTGCTATTGTTGTAACCTCAAGAGAAGTAGAACTAACAGAAAGCTCATGCTCAATACTACACCCTCCGAGGCTCCCATCGTCGTTGGTCCTTACTACAAAAACGTCTCCTGATCCATAACCAACTGGGCCAATTGTTCCAGAAATAATATGTCCTTCAT
>CAYNIO010000048.1:0-8979 GCA_964397495.1 uncultured Planctomycetia bacterium | reverse complement strand
ATCTCTATGAGGAATTTATTCAGTTCATTTACTATATCCAGACGCGTCCTTTTGGGTGCTATTATCCCGAAGTCTTCCACGATTGCTTCCAAAAGTTGAACATCGCTAAAGTAAGGGTTAAAAATAAAGGATGTCCTTACTTCTTGGGGAAGCTGGTTTATGAGGAATCTACAGAGGATTGTTTTGCCTGTGCCTACATCCCCGGTGATCTGGATTATGCCCTTGCGGAATTTTATCCCGTAGAGAAGGCAGGAAAAGGCCTCCTTATGTTTATGGCTTTTGTAGAAGAAGGCAGGGTCGCTGGTTATCTCGAAAGGGAATTCTCTTAATCCATAAAATGCAAGGTACATCTTTTATATTATATACCTTAAACTATTTGTTTCAAGCAGGCAATTGTGTTAAAATCTCGTAAATCATACCCTAAATATATAGCGGTTTGACAAAGCAGAAATAAAAAGATAATATTGTTTTTGCGTTAAAGAGGAGGAGGTTATGGCAGAATGGATTGGTATCCAAAGGAGAGCGAGACGCTGTTATGGGTTCGATGAAGTGGCTCTGGTTCCAGGAAGGATAACTATAAATCCTGAGGATGTAGACACAAGTTTTTCTCTGGCAGGCAGAACTTTTTCTGTGCCCATAATAGCAGCCGCTATGGACGGAGTAGTGGATGTTAAATTTGCAGTGCTTATGAGTAAATTGGGTGGCTTGGCGGTCTTGAATCTCGATGGAATTCAGACCCGTTATGAAAATCCTCAGGAAATTGTAGATACAATAATAAAGGCCAAACCGGAAGAAGTCACTCCCCTCATACAGAAGGCGTATTCGCAGCCAGTGAAAGAGAAACTAATTTCCCGCAGGGTTGAGGAAATTAAATCTCAGGGGGCTGTGGCAGCGGTAAGCTGCATTCCTCAGAATGCCTTGCGTTTTCACCCTATTGCTCAAGAGGCGGGGTGCGATATGTTCGTAGTACAGGCAACAGTGATTACTAAAAAACATGAGTCGAGTGCTTATAAGCCACTGGATATTTATAAATTCTGCAAGGAGTCTAAAGTTCCTATAATTTTGGGAAACTGCGTTACATATGATGTGGCTTTGGATTTGATGAAAGCCGACCCTGCAGGAATACTTGTAGGCGTAGGTCCAGGCGCAGCCTGCACTACTAGAGGGGTTTTAGGTATAGGAGTTCCTCAGGTTACGGCTACTGTCGATTGTTCTCAGGCTAGGGATTACTATTACAAAAAAACAGGAAGATATATTTGCGTAATTACTGATGGAGGTATGAGGAGGGGTGCGGATATCTGTAAGGCTTTTGCCTCTGGAGCAGATGCAGTAATGATTGGTTCTCTATTTGCTGGAGCCAGGGAATCTCCTGGAAGGGGTTATCATTGGGGTATGGCTACATCCCATGCTTACCTTCCTCGGGGAACACGGATTTATGTGGGCGATAAGGGGACATTGGAACAGATACTTTTTGGCCCTGCAGAAGTAGATGATGGTTCCCAAAACTTAGTAGGCGCTTTGGCTACAAGTATGGGGACCTTAGGGGTCCATAACATAAAAGAAATGCATGATGTAGAGATAATCATTGCCCCTTCTATCCAGACTGAAGGAAAAATCTTCCAAGCGATTCAAAGAGTAGGTATGGGCAAATAGTTTTCAGGCACTGCCTTTAAGATTTTAAGATTCTGAAAAATCTAAAGTCCTTTAACGATGAAAAAAGATAGCATTGTTATCCTTGATTTTGGCTCCCAATATACACAACTCATATGCCGAAGAATAAGGGAATTAGGGGTATTCTCCAAGATTTTCCCCTGTAATATAGATTTTTCTAAGATTCAAAAAGAAAACCCTAAGGGTATAATTCTCTCCGGAGGACCTTTAAGTATTTATGATAAAGATTCGCCTTCTTTCCCCTCCAGGATACTTAAACTCAATATTCCTATTTTGGGTATATGTTATGGAGCCCAGGCTATCGTGCAGTTTTTTGGAGGGAGGGTCCAAAAGAGCAAAAAGAGGGAGTTTGGTAGGTCCACGCTTTTTATAGATGGCCGCCAGGATTTATTCCATTCCCTGCCGCCGCAGATAATTTCTTGGATGAGCCATTCTGACATTATAAAAAAATTGCCCAAAGGTTTTGAGGTTTTGGCCCATACAGAAAACAGTCCTTATGCTGCTTTCAGGTTTTTAAAGAAAAGACTTTATGGTGTGCAATTTCATCCTGAGGTAAAGCATACCTTCCAGGGGTTACAAATTCTTTCTAACTTTGTATTCAGGGTATGCGGATGTTTTGCTAAGTGGAGCCTAGAAGATTTTATAGAAGAGTCTGTTAAAGATATAAGGAGAAGAGTAAAGAACAGCAATGTAGTGTGTGCCCTTAGCGGAGGCGTAGATTCTTCAGTTGTGGCCACTTTAGTCCACAGAGCAGTGGGCAGGAGGCTTAAATGCATATTTGTAAATAACGGTCTTCTGCGCAAAAGCGAAGCCCGTCAGGTCCTTAAGACTTTTAGGGATAATATGAAGTTTAACGTCATTTACAAAAATGCCTCAAAGAGATTCCTTGATAAGCTCAAAGGAATCCTTGACCCAGAAGACAAGCGCAAGATAATTGGGGAGGAGTTCATAAGAGTTTTTGAAGAAGAGGCAAAGAAGATAAGAAATGCTCATTATCTTGCCCAGGGAACGCTTTACCCTGATGTGATAGAGTCTCAAAGTCCTTTTGGTTCCCCCACTTCTAAAATAAAGACGCATCATAATGTAGGGGGGCTTCCTTCAAGAATGAAGTTCCGTCTCATAGAGCCCCTCAAATTTTTATTTAAAGACGAGGTGCGTAATTTAGGTAAAAAACTAGGTTTGCCTGCTGAGGTTATTCAGCGTCATCCCTTTCCTGGGCCCGGTTTAGCGGTAAGGATTATAGGAGAGGTAACTCCCCAGCGTTTGAAAATACTCAGAGAGGCTGACGTTATACTTCAGGAGGAATTGAGGAATTTTGGTTTATACCAAAATGTGTGGCAGGGGTTTTGCGTCCTCTTGCCTGTAAAAAGCGTGGGAGTTATGGGAGATAGACGCACTTATGAATATGTATGCGCTCTTAGAATCGTAGAATCAAGCGACGGTATGACTGCCGATTGGGTTAAAGTACCTTACCAGTTTTTAAGCAGAGTGTCTTCCAGGATTATTAACGAAGTTGACGGTGTTAATCGCGTAGCCTACGATATATCTTCAAAACCTCCCTCTACTATCGAATGGGAATAGGCGGATAATGTCTGATTTTGTCCATTTGCATGTCCATACCCAATACAGTTTATTAGATGGCGCCTGCGCTTTAGAAAAATTAGTCAAGAAGGCAAAATCTATGGGTATGGATTCTTTGGCTATTACTGACCATGGAAATATGTTCGGAGCCATTGAATTTTATGAATTATGCAAAAAAAACGACATAAAGCCTATAATTGGAGTAGAGGCTTATGAGGCACGTTCTTCAAGGTTCGATAAAGGGCCGTTTCAGAACCAGGAGGAAGATAACTACCACATTCTTCTTTTAGCCCAGGATGAACAGGGTTATAAGAACCTTTTAAAATTGGTAAGTTTAAGTTACCTTGAAGGTTTTTACTACAGGCCCCGCATAGACAGGGAACTGCTCAAGAGATATTCCCAGGGTCTTATATGCCTGACATCTTGTTTGAAAGGCAGAATACCCCGACTTGTCCTTAAAGAAAGGATAGATGAGGCTTACAAAGAATGCGATGACCTTTTTCATATATTCGGCAGGGACAGATTTTATCTTGAGCTTATGGATAACTTTCTGCCTGAACAGAAGAAAGTGAACCGGGTTTTGATAAAGATGTCCAAGGATTTAGATATTCCTCTTGTTGCTACCAACGATGTCCATTATTTGGAAAAAGATGACGCTTTTGCCCACGAAATTCTTCTCTGCATTCAGACTCAGACTAATATTAACGACCCCAAAAGGATGCGTCTTCAAACTCAAGAGTTCTACTTAAAATCGCCTCTTAAGATGCAGGAACTTTTCAAAGACATACCCCAAGCCCTTAAAAATACTGTAAAAATCTCGCAGATGTGCAACCTGGAATTAAAGTTTGGGCAGTTGCATCTACCTTCTTTCCCTTTGCCTGAAGGCAAGGACCCTTATACGTATTTAGAAGAATTGTGTCTTAGGGGTTTGAAAGAAAAATATCCCCAAGGTTTTAACTCTGGTATTAAGGAGCGTTTACACCAAGAGTTAGAGGTGATAAGGAAGATGGGCTATGAAGGCTATTTCTTGGTAGTTCAGGATATTGTAAACTTCGCCAAAAATCATGGTATCCCTGTAGGCCCAGGCAGGGGTTCGGCTGCCGGGAGTCTGGTAAGTTATCTTTTAAATATTACCGAGATAGATCCTTTGAAATACGGGTTGTTCTTTGAAAGGTTCCTTAATCCCCAAAGGGTTTCTATGCCAGATATTGACATAGACTTTTGCTATGAGAAGAGGCCTCAGGTAATTGAATATGTAGCCCAAAAATATGGCAGAGAGAATGTAGCCCAGATAATTACTTTTGGAACTATGCAGGCCAGGGCTGTAGTGAGGGATGTAGGAAGGGCTTTGGGGTTTTCTTACCAGGAAGTTGACAGAATTGCCAAACTCATACCTTTTCAAGAAGAGAATCTAAAATCCGCTATAGAGGACATTAATGAATTGAAGAGGCTGTATCAAGAGAATGAAAGAATTAGGCAGCTGTTGGATATTGCTCAGAAATTAGAGGGGTTATCCAGGCATGCTTCTATTCATGCTGCAGGAATTGTAATTGCTGACAAACCCCTTACAGAATACGTGCCGCTTTACAAAACTTCCGATGGAGAAGTTACCACAGGTTTTTCTATGAAGCCTTTAGAGAAACTGGGACTTTTAAAAATGGATTTTCTGGGTCTCAAAACTCTTACCCTCATAGACACGACTCTTAAGATTGTCAAAAGGACTAAGAATGTAAACTTGGATATTCAAAACCTCAACCTGGACGATAAGAAGACATACCACATCCTTTGCTCGGGCCAGACTCTGGGCGTATTCCAGTTAGAATCTTCAGGTATGAGAGACCTTTTAAGAAAACTAAGACCTCAGGCCTTTGAAGACCTTATAGCCTGTCTGGCTCTTTATCGGCCAGGCCCTATAGGTGCCCGGATGCTCGATGATTTTATTGAGAGGAAACACGGCCGTCAGCCTGTGCACTACTTGCATCCCCTCCTTAAAAATATCCTAAACAGCACTTACGGGATAATCGTATACCAGGAACAGGTAATGCAGATAGCTTCCCAAATGGCAGGGTTTACTATGGCAGAGGCAGATCTGTTACGCAGGGCAATGGGCAAAAAAATCCCTGAGGAGATGGAGAAGGTGCGCCAGAAGTTTATAGAAGGCTGCAAGAGCAGAGGTATAAAAGAAGACCTGGCTATGAATATTTTTTCTCTTATGGAGCATTTTGCTGGATACGGATTCAATAAAAGTCATTCTACAGCCTATGCCCTTATATCTTACAGGACCGCTTACCTTAAGGCTCACTTTCCCGTAGAGTTTATGGCAGCCCTTTTGTCTTCAGAGAAGGACAATCAAGACAAAATTATGGATTACGTAAACGAAGCCCGCAGGTTAGGCATAAAAATTCTGCCTCCGGACATAAACGAAAGTTTCAGCGATTTTACTGTGACTTCTTCAGGGGAGATAAGGTTCGGCTTGATGGCAGTAAAGAACGTGGGAAGGGCTGCTGTGGAATCTATTATCAATGCCAGAAAGACTTCAGGGAAATTTGTCTCTTTTCAGGATTTTTGCATGCGTGTAGATTCCCGCACAGTAAATAAAAAAGTTATAGAAAGTCTAATAAAATGCGGGGCTTTTGACAGTTTGGGGTTTAAAAGAGCGCAGTTAATGAGTATTTTGGAGAAGACTTTAGATATGTGCTCCCGCGCCCAGAAAAATAAAAGCAGGGGTCAGCTTTCTCTATTTGACAACGACTCTTCCTTTCAGAAAGTGGAAATTCCCGAGATAGAAGAGTGGCCTACCTTACAACTTCTAAATTTTGAAAAGCAACTCCTGGGCTTTTTTGTTACCGGCCACCCTTTAAACAGGTACCAGAAGGTATTGAACAAGATTTCTGTTCTTAATATTTCTAGATTGGCCCAACTTTCAGATAATCAAGAGGTGGTAATTTCAGGGGTGCTACAGGTGTTAAAGACTACCATTACTCGCAAGAATCAGCCTATGGCTATCCTCAGGCTGGAGGACACTGAGTCTCAGGTAGAGGTCTTTGCTTTTCCTGAGGTGTACCAGAAATACTTTAAAAATATAACTTCAGGTAATCTGGTAATAATCAAAGGAAGGGTGAACTTCAAGGAGGCTACGCCTAAAGTAATTGCTTCCAGTATCCTTTCGCTTGAAGAGACTCTGGATAGCATATCAGTCCTCCAGATAACTTTACCTGACAGCGACCCCAAATTACTGACGGATTTAAGGGCAGCGCTCTCTCAATTTCCAGGGAATACACCTGTTTTTTTGAATTTTAAGCAGCCGGAGTTGAGGTTGATAAAAATAAAAGTTAAGGACCAGAAGGTAAGGCCCCAGGAAGAGTTATTTTCAATGCTAGAGGAATTGGTAGGGGAAGGTAATTTTTCTTTGAAACTTTAATGGAGGTCGTAAGATGAAGATTTATGCCTATGGATTTCCCCGTTTAGGAGAGAATAGGGAATTTAAAAAATATGTAGAGTCGTTTTGGAAAGAAAAGGTTTCTCAAAGTGAACTCTACCAGAATATTCGCATTTTGGAGTCCCGGAGGCTAAGCCTTTACAAGGAATACGGGGCAGATTTTCCTCTTTCCGAGATGACCCTCTACGATCAGATGCTAGACCAGTGTTTTATGTTTGGAGTTTGCCCTCATAATAGAGACTTAAGAAATTATTTTGATTTTGCCCGCGGGAAAAACGCTTTGGAAATGAAGAAGTTTTTTAATACCAATTACCATTATCTTGTTCCCCGCATAAGAAAGAATACTGTTTTTTCCATGATGTGGAATAAGCCTTTAGAATATTATCGAAAATTCAACGATTATTCATCCAGGGTATATCTTATAGGGCCGTTTACTTTTTTAAAGTTGAGCCGTTTTGAGAAGGGTGTAGATTTATGGAAGAAACTCGAGGGTTTGCTTAAGGTTTACAGAAAACTCTTTTCGGAATTAGAAAAAGAAGGTGTAGAATCTGTGCATCTTGACGAGCCCGGATTTGTTTTGGAAATTCCCTTAAAGGAATTCAAACTCGTCAGGAAATTATATGGGGATTTTTTCTCAGATTTAGACATAGAGATAAACATTTTTACCTACTATGAAAGTGTAGACCACCTGGGGGAGCTTCTAAATTTTCCTTTGAAAGGAGTGGGGCTTGATTTTGTCTATGGAGAAAAAAACTTGAAGGTTCTTGAATCTTTAGGATTCAAAAAAGGCCTGAAACTTTTTTGCGGCATTATCGACGGCCGCAGTCCTGGGCGTTGCAATATCCTAGAAAAAAAATTACTTGTAGAAAAGATACTGGCAGTAAAAAATGTATCTGGAGACAATTTAATTCTTGCAAATTCCTGCCCCCTGTACCATCTTCCTTGGAGTTTAGAGAGGGAAAAAAAATTGCCTGCAAATATAAAGAATAGATTAAGTTTTGCCAGGGAAAAACTTTATGAATTAAAACTTCTATCCGATGCCCTACAGGGAAAGAACCTTTCCTTAGCAAAAAAATGGTCCAAATACGCACCCAGAACGGCTTTACCAGATAAAAAAGTTCTTTCCACGCTAACCCTTAAACCTCGGGAATTCCTCAAAAGGAGGAAGATACAAGATAAGATATTGAAACTGCCACTCTTTCCTACCACTACCATTGGAAGTTTTCCTCAAGATGAAGAGGTACGCAAAATCAGGGCTTTGTATAGAAAAAGGAAGATTCCGTCCAGCGAATACCGCTCTTTTATAAACAAAAAGATTTTTTATCTTGTAAAATATCAGGAGGAAAAAGGATTGGATGTATTGGTGCATGGAGAATTTGAACGCACAGATATGGTTGAATTTTTCGCCCAAAAACTTTCGGGATTTGCTACCACAGACGGAGGTTGGGTAATTTCTTACGGCACAAGAGTCTACAGGCCTCCTATAATATACGCTTTGCCCCGCAGGCATAAGCCTCTAACTATGCGGGAGATACTCTATGCCCAGTCTCTAACCCCAAGGCCTGTTAAAGGAATGCTTACCGGGCCTACGACTATTCTTAACTGGAGTTATAATGTTTCAGGTTATTCTTCTTCAAGGGTTGCCTACGCTTTAGGAAGGGCTTTAAACCAGGAGGTTAAAGACCTGTCTAAAAAGGGCATAAAAATAATCCAGATAGACGAACCAGCCTTCAGGGAGGGGGTTCCTTTAAAAAGAGATAAGGCAAAGTATTATTTCACTTGGGCAGTAAGGTCTTTTAATTTAGCCTCGCGGGTTAAACCTCAGGTTCAGATTCATACTCATATGTGTTATTCAGAGTTTGGTGAAATCTTACCCTGGATATTAAAACTTAATTTCGATGTTATTACCATTGAGGCTGTGCGCAGCAAGGGTAGAATCATTGACGATTTTAGAAGGGTTAAATTTAGGCGTCAGATTGGTCCAGGGGTGTGGGATATACATTCAGTGAAGATACCTGCGGTGAAAGAAATGAAGTCTATAATAGAGAGAGCCTTGAAAGTTTTAGGGCCCAGAGATTTATGGATAAACCCTGATTGCGGTCTTAAAACCAGGTCTTGGGATGAAGTGGGGCCATCCTTAGAGAATATGGTTTCTTTAGCCAGGATGTTGAGAGAAAAATACAATGAGGGTTAAGATTCTTTCCTACACCAGAAACCCTCTCAGGGTTATATACAGTTGTGCTCGCCAATGTTATTCTTCTGATTCGGCAGTAGATATCTATCGTAAA
>CAYNIO010000047.1:0-9043 GCA_964397495.1 uncultured Planctomycetia bacterium | reverse complement strand
CTTTAGTGCAAGAATCTATCTTTTTTATGCGTTCCATAGGCGTGGTGGGCGAAGCCAAGAATATTGTATCTAGACCAAACTTCTGAGATAACCTGCGGTATTCTCCGGATTCCTCCAAGATGAGGTCAGGCACGATTAAGGCGTCTACACCAGAAGAGGCGCTATCCTTAATAAAACTCTCAAGAGGGTAATAATGAAGGATGTTAAAATAGGACATAATAACTAAGGGCTTGGAAGTTCTCTTTCTTAGTCTCTCTATAAACCTAAAAGTATCCTTTACCCTAAAGCCTTTTTTTAAGGAGTAGTCTGAGGTTCTTTGTATTATAGGCCCATCTGCCAAAGGGTCAGAAAAAGGTATGCCCAATTCTAAGATACCTACACCTGAATCCAGAAGGCACCTGGCTATGTCTAAACCTTCTTTAAGGCTAGGGAAACCCAAGGTGAGATAAGCAATAAATAACTTTCCCTCTTTCTGAAACTGTCTTTTAATCCTTCTCATATAAGTTTGCGCACAATATCTATGTCTTTGTCTCCCCTGCCTGAAAGGCAAAGGATTATCCTTTTATTCCTTATACTCCTCTTTATCTTGAAAAGGTAGGCCAAGGCATGGGCAGGCTCAAGGGCAGGAATTATCCCCTCCTCCTGCGAGAGAATCCTAAAAGCCCTCAAAGCTTCTTTATCTGTTATGCTTACATATAAAGCCCTCCTTGTAGTCTTATAAAAGGCGTGCTCTGGGCCTACGCCAGGATAATCTAATCCAGGGGCAAGGGAATGGGCAGTTTTTATCTGGCCTTCTTCGTCCTCCAGAATAAAACTCTTGCAACCGTGCAGAACACCTATTTTTCCCTTGCACAACGAAGCAGCGTGGAGAGAACTCTTTAGACCTAAACCCCCTGCTTCTACGCCAATAAATTTCACCTTCTTATCTTTGAGAAATGGATAAAACAAACCTATAGAATTACTACCTCCTCCTACGCAGGCTACTAAATAATCGGGTAAGGCCTTCTCCTTTTTTAAAAACTGGGCCCTTGCTTCCTTTCCTATGACTGATTGAAAATCCCTCACTATTAAAGGATAGGGGTGGGGGCCGACTACTGAACCCAGAAGATAATAGGTATCCCTCACATTAGTTACCCAATCCCTGATAGCCTCAGAACAGGCATCCTTAAGAGTCCGCGAACCTTTATTTACCTTTATCACTTCAGCACCCAGCAAATTCATCCTAAAGACATTAAGGCTTTGCCTGCGGAAATCGATGCTGCCCATATAAACTACGCACTTAAGACCGAAGAGACTGCATACGGTAGCAGTGGCTACCCCGTGCTGGCCTGCCCCTGTCTCAGCCACGATTCTGCTTTTACCCATTCTCTTAGCAAGGAGCACCTGCCCCAAGGTATTGTTAATCTTATGGGCCCCGGTATGCAGAAGGTCTTCCCTCTTGAGGTATATTTTGGCCCCTAATCTTTTGCTAAGGCGAGGGGCAAAATATAAAGGTGTGGGTCTGCCTGCGTATTCTTTAAGATAATAGTGAAACTCCCTAAGGAAATCTCTGTCTCGCCGCAAACTATAATAAGACTCCTCTAACTCCTTAAGAGGAGTATAAAGGGTCTCAGGAATAAACCTGCCTCCGAATTCACCAAAATATCCTCTACTGTCAGGAAGACTCATCTTAAAATGCTCACCCTCTCTATAAACTGGCGCAGGAGCATATGGTCTTTTTTGCCCGGGGATTTTTCTACCCCGCTTGAGATATCTACCCCGTAAGGTATGTAAATCTTGAACAACTCATATACATTGTAAGGGTTAAGGCCTCCAGAGACAATTATTTTCTTGTCTGTATTTAACCCTCTGAGGCATTTCCAGGGGAACCTTTCTCCTGTCCCTCCTGGAAGGCGAGGTGAATATCTGTCAAGAAGCAGGGCGTCTGCCTTTACCCTCTCTATCCTTCTCAAAGAATTCTTTGTCTTAACCTTCAAAGCTTTTATAACTGTGGTATGCCTTTTAAACAACTCTATATCTTCATCGGGTTCCTCTCCATGCAACTGTACTGCATCCAGTCTGAGGTCTTTGACTATATCCAATACGGAAGAGGGTCTCTCATTAACAAAAACCCCCACCTTCTTTACAAAAGGACCTAGAGCCCTACAAATCCTCTTCGCCTTTTTAAACCTTATATAACGAGGGGAACCAGGATAAAATATAAATCCTAAAGCATCTACGCCCAGACTTTCGCAAAAAAGAGCATCCTTAAGATTGGTTATGCCGCAGACTTTTATCCTCACCCTCTTCATATCTTTTTATAAGACGATATCTTCTCCTGCAAATCTTTTTCCTTTAGGAAATCTTCTCCAATGAGCAACCCTTTTACCCCTGCCTCCTTAAGCCTCATTACATCTTCATTGCTTTTTATCCCGCTTTCACTAATAACAATCTTAGAGTCAGGTATGAGGGAGAGGAGTTTTAAGGTGTTGTTAATGTCTGTATGGAAACTGTTGAGATTGCGATTGTTTATGCCGATGATATTAAAACCTTCTCTTAAAACTTTCTCTAAATCCTCTTCTGAGAAGACCTCTACGAGAATATCTAATCCCAAACTTTCTGCCTCTTCCTTCAGAACCCTCAATTGAGAAGAGGAAAGTATCCTCGCTATTAAAAGCACAGCATCTGCACCCCAGACAAAAGATTCCTTAATCTGCAAAGGCGATATTATAAAGTCTTTCCTTAACACGGGAAGGCTAATCCTCTCCTTAATCTGCCTCAGGTGTTTTATATCTCCGCCAAAATAAAAAGGCTCTGTAAGGCAGGATATAGCATCTGCCCCGCAGTCCTGGTATCTACAAGATATCTTTACAGGGTCATAATCCTCAATAAGTACTCCTGCAGAAGGAGAAGATTTCTTAGTCTCAGCAATCACAACAATACTTCCTTTATTAAACAGGCTGTAAAAATCCCTTTTAGGAAGAGGCTCTAACTGAGGCAGGCCCCTCTCTAAAGTTTTTACCCTTTCCTCGGTTAAAGAAATTATCTTTTGCAAAAAGGCGCTCATCCTTCAAGAAACCTTTTTAGGTCCTGAAACTTCTTCCAGGCTTTTCCTGAATCTATTGACTCTTGAGCCAATTTTACCCCTTCTTTAAAGTTCTTTACCCTGCCTGCAAGAAAGAGGCAACAAGAGGCATTCATCTCTACCATATCCCTGCAAGGACCGTTGTCTTTGCCCCTAAGAATATTTTTTAACAAAGAGGCGCTCTCTTTGACTGTGGAAGGCCCCAAGATATCCCTAACTTTTGCCTGCTTCTTTCCGAAATCTCGAGGCCTTAAAATAAGGCCGCTGATTTTCCCCCTATTGAGGTATTGCACAAAACTCTTTCCTGTTATCGATATCTCATCTATTCCCTCCTGGGAACAGACGACCATCGCCGCTTTCAAATTTAAACCCCTAAGAGCCTGGGCAATCACAGGAAGGAGTTTCTTTTCATAAACTCCCAAAAGTTGATGGGTGCAACCTACAGGATTACAAAGCGGGCCTAAAATATTAAAGAGGGTACGAATCTTGAGTTCCCTCCTCACAGGCGAAGCAAACTTCAAAGAACTGTGGTAGAGCGGTGCGTATAAAAACCCTATGCCTATCTTCCTTAAAGCCAATTCCACTCTTTTGGCAGGGGCATTGATATTTACTCCTAAAAATTCCAAGACGTCAGCGCTGCCGCACAAGGAAGAAGCAGAGCGGTTTCCATGCTTTGCTACCTTTACCCCGCAGCCTGCAACCACAAAAGCCGTGGCTGTAGAGACATTAAATGTCTTAATTCTTGAACCTCCTGTGCCACAGGTATCTAAAATAGCCTCCCCTCTTTTCAAAGGGATATTTATCTTTAAGGCCTTGTCCCGCATAACCTTAACTGCCCAGATTATATCCTGAGGCTCCTCGCCTTTCATGCGCAGACCCACCAGAAAAGCACTCATCATAACTTGCGAGGCTGTGCCTTCAAGAATTTCCCTTATGCTTTCCTGGATATGCCTCCTGCCTGGAGATTTACCCTCTGTTAAAATTTTTACAGCCTCGTCAATCATCAGACCTTAAGAAAATTTCTCAATATTTTCTCGCCCTCCAAGGTAAGGACCGACTCAGGGTGGAACTGCACCCCGAAAAGGGGGTACTTCTTGTGCCTTATACCCATAATCTCCTTATCTTCGCTTACGGCGCAAATTATAAAATCAGAAGGAAGGGTTTTCTTGTCTATGGCTAGGGAATGGTACCTTACTGCTGAAAAGGGAGATTTCAAGCCTTTAAATATGTAGTGGCGGTCATGAAATATTTGAGATACTTTGCCGTGCATGATTCTGCGGGCATTTATAATCTTTGCCCCAAAAACAAAACCTATAGCCTGGTGCCCCAGACATACGCCAAGTATGGGTAATCTCTTATAATATTCCCTTATAACTTGGCAGGTGAAACCTGCATATTGGGGCCTTCCTGGGCCAGGAGAAATAACTATATGGGTAAAAGGCTTCCTCTTTAATTCACTGATGGTAAACTTATCGTTTCTCAAGACAAGGAGATTAGCCCCCAAAGTCCCTAGAATCTGTACCAGATTGTAGGTAAAGGAATCATAATTGTCTATAACTAAAATCATCCTGAAACCTTTATCTTTGCTCCTAATCTGCGTAATTTATCTGGCAAGTCTTCATAACCCCTCTCCAGGTGATATATTCTCTGAACCACAGTCTTACCCTTGGCCCTTAAGCCCGCAAGAACCAAAGCCGCAGAGGCCCTGAGGTCTGAAGCCATAACCTCTGCCCCATAAAGCTGAGTCTTTCCTTCTACCACAGCATAGGGACCTTCCCTATGTATGCTCGCTCCCATCCTCTGCAATTCACCCACGTGCATAAACCTGTCAGGGAATACATTCTCCTTTATGACACAGACCCCCGAAGAAACACTCATCAAACTCATATATTGAGCCTGAAGGTCTGTAGGAAACCCTGGGTAAGGGTGCGTGCTTACGCTTAAACTGTGCAAACTCTTAGAAGGCCTTACTAAAATCTGGTTATTTTTTATTTCCATTCTTGAGCCTGCTCTCTTTAAAATATCCAGAAAAGCACCCAGGTGTTGGGGGTGGCACTCTTTAATGAGAACCTCGCCCTGAGTGATGAGTGAAGCAATAATAAAAGTCCCTGTCTCAATCCTATCTGGAATGGGAGTATGCTCTGCACCACCTAAAGATTTTACTCCTTTTATCTTTATCCAAGGTGTGCCTTCGCCTTCTATATGCGCTCCCATCTTCTTAAGGAAATTAGCCAAATCAACTACCTCAGGCTCACAGGCAGCATTTTCAATAATGGTCTGGCCTTCGCATAAGCAAGAAGCCGCCATAATGTTCTCTGTAGCCAAGACTGACGGCCCAAAAGGACCTCCCAGAAAAATAAGCCTGCCCCTCAGTTTAGAAGTCTGAGCGTATACATAACCATCCTTCACTTTGATATTTGCCCCTAGATTAATCAATCCTCGAAGGTGCAAATCTACTGGCCTGGAACCAATGACGCACCCTCCGGGAAGGGAAACGCAGGCTTTTTTATGACGGGCAAGGAGGGGACCCAAAACACAAAAGGAAGCACGCATTTGGCTGACTAACTTGTAGGGCGCTTCCCATTTTAATTTAGAAGAACTTCTTATAATTAGAGTGTGGTCCTTAAATTCTATTCTCTTGCCTACATATTCAAGCAACCTCTTCATAGTGATTACGTCTTGCAATAAGGGAACATCCTTAATATGGCACTCCTCATCCGTAAGCAGAGTAGAGGCCATTATGGGAAGGACTGAATTCTTAGCCTTGCTTATCCTAATCTCCCCCTCTAAAGGCCTGCCACCCTTAATTACAAATCTTTTCATTTCTCTAAAACCAGAACCCTGTCCTTATTGCAAAAATCCTTAAAAAACTTGAAATTCCTAAAACCAATGCTCTTAAGATAATCTTCTAAAGGCTTCTTGTGGTCGAAACCTATCTCTACAAAAATGAACCCTCCCTTTTTAAGAACCTTGAACCCCTGTTTTATTATCTTTCTTATGTAAAATAGGCCGTCCTTGCCCCCCAAAAATGCTTGAGGAGGCTCAAAACTTATTTCCCTCTGAAGGTGCGGCAACATATCTTCCTTAACGTAGGGAGGATTGACAGTAATAAAATCGAAAACTTCTTGAAACTTTAAACAATCGAGCATATCTGCCTGCAAAAAATAGGCGTTATCTATACCGTACAGCCTACAATTTTTCTCACACAGTTTTAAAGCCCTTTTGGAGATATCTATAAAATATAATTTATCTATATCTAAATACTTACATAATGATACCCCAATATTTCCTACACCGCAACAAACATCTATCCCTTTAATCTTTCTGCGGGACCTAAGGTGCTCTATGGCAATCTCCACCATAACTTCGGTCTCAGGGCGAGGAATAAAAACTCCCTCTTTAACCAGGAATTTCAACCCATAAAAATGGACGTTGCCCAAAATATACTGAAGAGGATAACCCTTCTTCCTTTTCTTTAAGAAATCTATAACCGCCTCCTCTTTTTCCTCGAGCATCCTAAAATCTTCCACAATTATCTCCTCGTAGGATTTATTAAATTTCTCCTGGAGAAACCACAATACCTCCCTCTTGAAAAAAGGCGGGATGTTTTTTCTGAAAGTTACCTTAGGCATACTAATTTTCTTCTTTTGAAATCTCCTCAAGCCTTTCCAAGAATTCCTCTTTCTTCAAAGCATCTATAATCTCTTGGAATTTACCCTCCATAATCTGGTCTAACTTATAAAGGGTGAGTTTTACCCTGTGGTCAGTTACTCTATTTTCAGGGAAATTATAGGTCCTTACCTTTTCTGCCCTTTGGCCCCTTCCTACCTGGGATTTTCTCAACTGAGACATTTCCTTCTCTTGCCTTTCCTTGTAATAGTTATAAAGCCTTGCCCTTAAAATCCTCATAGCCTTCTGCCTGTTCTTTATCTGTGAACGTTCATCTTGGCAGGATACCATTATCCCTGTGGGAATATGGGTTATACGCACTGCAGAATCTGTAACATTTACATGCTGGCCTCCATGCCCAGAGGCACGGAAGGTCTCAATCTTCAACTCTTCAGGGTTAATCTTCAACTCTATCTCTTGGGGCTCTTCCAGTACCGCTACGGTGGCAGTAGAAGTATGAATTCTTCCTCCGGATTCAGTAACCGGCACCCTCTGAACCCTATGGACTCCGCTTTCATATTTAAACATACCCCAGCTTCCTCTACCTTTCACAGAAAAGATTATCTCTTTGAAACCCCCAATATCTGTGGGGTGGGAATCTAAAACCTCTAATTTAAGATTATTGAGTTCGCAGAATTTAGAATACATCCTAAAAAGGTCTTTAGCAAAAAGTGCTGCCTCCTGACCGCCTGCTCCCTGGCGAATCTCTACAATTATTTGCTGAAATTCATTTTCGTCTCCCCGCGTAAGATAAGAGATAATCTCCTCCTTCTTCTGAGACAACCTCTCATTCCACATTCTCAACTCTTCCTGGGCAATCTTCTTAAGCTCCTGGTCTTTGTCTTCCTCGATGATTCTTTCTGCCTCCTGTTTATTGAAAAGGATACTCTTGTAATCCTTCCACAACTTTATTAAGCCTTCAAGGTAGGTGTATTCTTTAGATAAAGTGGAGTATTTAGAAGAATCCTTTATCACCTCCTCCTCGCATAAAAGTCTTTGGAGTTGGTGGTATCTTTTTTCTAATTTTTCCAAAAGGGGTATTAACTGCATTTTAAGGGACGGGGCTTATATGGGGACTTTTCTCTTGGGAAAGGAGAGGAAATTCATCAAGTTATCTTTCCATACTTGCGCCTAAACTTTTCCACCCTCCCTGCAGAATCAACATACTTCTGTTTTCCTGTGAAGAAAGGATGGCACTGAGAGCATATCTCTACCCTCAAGTTTTTTCTAGTGGAACGGGTATGGACCACATTCCCGCAGGCGCAGATTATAGTTGTAAGTTGATAATCGGGATGTATACCTTTTTTCATCAATACCTCCTCTTGTATCTCCTATTGAATCTGCCCTAAATTCTGCAAGAAATCCTCATTAGACTTCGTACGCTTAAGTTTATCTATAAGCAATTCCAAAGCCTCCACAGAACTTAAATCGTTAAGAACTTTGCGCAACATCCAGATTCTCTGCAATTTGCCATCCTCAATAAGAAGTTCCTCCCTGCGGGTGTTGGAACGTTTTATATCTAAAGAAGGATAAATTCTACGCTGGAAAATATTTCTGTCAAGGGTTATCTCCATATTTCCCGTACCCTTAAACTCCTCAAATATTACGTCATCCATGCGTGAGCCTGTATCTACCAAGGCAGTAGCAATAATGGTAAGGGACCCGCCCTCCTCTACGCACCGCGCTGCCCCAAAGAACCTCTTGGGCTTATGCAGGGCATTAGAATCTATGCCGCCGGTCAATATCCTTCCTGAATGGGGCTCTACCAGGTTATAGGCCCTGGCCAAGCGGGTAATACTATCCAGAAGGATAACTACGTCCCTCTTGTGCTCTACCAACCTCCTAGCCTTCTCCAAAACCATCTCCGCAACCCTCACATGCTGGTCAGCCGGCTCATCAAAGGTAGAACTTATAACCTCGCCCTTGACCATCCTTTTCATCTCTGTAACCTCCTCAGGCCTTTCGTCTATAAGCAGAACCATAAGTATCACATCAGGATGGTTCTTCATTATAGCGTTAGCAATCTTCTGTAAAAGCACGGTCTTGCCACTATAAGGGGGAGCCACAATCAAACCTCTTTGACCCTTGCCTATGGGGCTAAGAAGGTCGATAATGCGGCCCGAAACCTCACCGGGGTCGGTTTCCAGAACAAATCTCTGATGGGGGTAAACCGGAGTCAAGTTATCGAAACAAATTCTTTTTTTAACCTCCTCAGGATTCTCAAAATTTATAGCCTCTACCTTAAGAAGGGCAAAATATTTCTCGTTATCCTTCGGGGGCCTTATCTGCCCGCTTACAGTATCTCCCGTG
>CAYNIO010000046.1:6119-9104 GCA_964397495.1 uncultured Planctomycetia bacterium | reverse complement strand
AGTGTAAGCGTCAAGGCTAAAAATCTCACTACTGCCGATGCTCTTGCTACTGCGTTTTTTGTTATGGGGATTGATAAAACTCAGGAATTTCTCTTGAGAAGGATGAGCAACCTCAAGGTTTGGGTAGTAAGACAAGAAGGCCGAACCCTACACATTTACCGCTTCTAGCCCCTTATTTTCTCGAAAATCAGATTTGCATTGCTACATTGTCAGTTTTCCTCAAAAAGTCTTTAACCAATCCCTATTGCGATCGCAACAAATATTTATTATAATAGATTGATGGCGAGAAGCAGGTTGCTAAGAGAAGTGATAGAACTATTCTATTTAGGCGCAGAGGCTATTACCTATCACAATCTTTTTATATTTATGGAGAGATATTTCTCAGATTCTTTTCAGCCACAAAGCATACGCAATCTTTTCAGCAAGTTATACAGAGAGGGATTTATCAGGAAGATAAAGAGGAAGAAGGGGATATGTTTTATTCCTTTAAAAGAAAGTATATATCAACTTTGGAATCCACAGATTCATTCCAAGTTTAATATGTACACAAAAAAATGGGATGGAAAGTGGTGGGTTCTGGTTTACGATATTCCTGAAGAGAAAAGAGTTAAGAGGGAATTTCTTAGAAGATTTATTCAGGATTTAGGTTTGGGTAAAATTCAGAAAAGTTGTTGGGTGTCACCTTATGATTTTAGCAGACGGATAATAGATTTCTGTAGAAAAGAGGGTTTGCTTGAATATATCTGTTTTTACAAGGGTGTATTTTGGGCGGGCAAAGATATAGGTAAACTTCTTGATGCGGCCTGGGGCATAGAAGGTCTATTTTGTGAATACCGCAATTTTATAAAACAATGCAGAGAAAAGATGTCGAGGGTTAGAAATAATTCTTTGTCCTTTAAAGAAGGATACAGCGAATTTACTAAACTCAAGCGGACATATAAAAGCCTTCTTGAGGCAGACCCTTTTCTTCCCCGAAGATTTTTGATGGATTGGCCACGTAAAGAAGCATAAAATATACTTCGGCAATTCTCTAAATTGTTAATTGCCAGGGGAAACCTCAAATAATTTTCTTGCCAAGAATATTGCCTGCTGCTTTAAAGTATGAAGAAGGCAGGTTTCTTGACGCATACAGGTTTGGCTGTTAAAATAACTTCACCTCAAAGAAAGAAATGAGAAAAAAAATTACTATCCAGAACATTCTTTGCAAGAAGGGCAAAGAAAAAATAGTAATGTTATGTGCTTACGATGCCCTGTTTTCTCGTCTTTTAGATGAGTCAGAAGTAGATATTATTCTTGTGGGAGATTCTCTGGCCAATGTTCTCTTGGGGTACGAAGATACCTTAAGGATAGATGAGAAAGATATACTCCACCATCTTAAAGCAGTTACCCGCGTTAACCCCAGCAGTCTTGTAGTAGCAGATATGCCTTTCATGTCTTACCAGGCTTCAATTCCAGAGGCTTTGAATAATGCCTCGCTTTTTATAAAAGAAGGCCTGGCGGATGCGGTAAAAATGGAGGTGAGTGCAGATTTTATACCCGTGGTGAGGGAGGTAGTGAAAACAGGCATACCTGTTATGGGGCATATCGGGCTTTTGCCCCAGCAGGCTTTACAACAAGGATATAGGGTTCAGGGTAAGGATATAGATTCTGCACGATATCTTTGGGATACAGCTAAAGCCCTGGAGGATGCAGGATGTTTCTGTGTGGTTCTGGAGTGTGTAACTACAGAGGTTGCGGCGGTCATTACCCGACATCTGCGTATTCCTACTATAGGTATAGGTTCAGGAAGGTTCTGTGATGGTCAGGTGTTAGTAACCCATGACCTTCTGGGTCTGCAGATGGAGGATAAGAAAATGACTTTCGTCCGCAGATACAGAGATTGGCGAAAAGATTTCTTGGAGGCTGTAAAGGAATTCAAGGAGGATATTAACAAAGGACAGTTTCCTCGAGAAAAAGAGAGTTTCAGTACCTCCCAGAATGTAGCAAGACAATTAGAGAGTTATGTATCTGGAGGAGATAATTCTTAGCCTTCATAAGTTTTGGAAGGAAAGGGGTTGCCTTATAGGTATTAGTTGGGATGGTGAGGTAGGTGCAGGCACATTTCACCCTTTTACTTTCTTCTATTCTTTAGATAGAGAGCCTCATAGAGTAGGTTATGTCCAGTGGTCCAGGCGTCCTACCGACGGAAGGTTTGCCCAGAACCCATTAAGGATGCAGAAGTATTTTCAGTACCAGGTGATAATCAAGCCCCCCCCTCGAGACATTAAAGATCTATATATAGAAAGCTTAAGGGCTTTAGGCGTCGATTTAAAAAGGCATGATTTAAGGTTTGTTTATGACGATTGGGATTCGCCTACCTTGGGTGCTCAGGGTTTAGGTTGGGAGGTTTGGTTAGATAGTTTAGAGATTACCCAGTTTACCTATTTTCAGCAGATGGCTTCATTAGAGGTCTTTCCTGTAGTATGTGAGATTACCTATGGCTTGGAAAGGATTGCTATGTTTCTGCAGAAGAAAAGTGATGTTTTTAATATTCAGTACAAGAAAGGTATTTCTTATCGGGAGCTCTTTTCCCAATATGAGGAAGAATTTTCTCATTTTAACTTCTATTATGCTTCTGTAGATAGGCTCCTTAAAGAATTTGAAGAGAACGAGAGAATTACAGATTTTCTTTTAAAGAAAGATTTGGTCTTCCCTGCTTATGAATATGTCCTTAAGAATTCCCATAACTTTAATCTTTTGGACGCTAGAGGCTTTGTTTCTCAACAGCAGAGGCCAGATTTTATATCCCGGGTAAGACAGATGGCAAAGAAGACCGCCCTTAAGTATTTAGAAAAGAAATATCCTCAAGATGCCTGAGAAGGAGTTTCTTTTAGAGATAGGTTGCGAGGAACTGCCTCCTTTTTATGCAGAGAAGGGGTTAAACCAACTTAAATCTATGTTTGCCAATGTATTTAGACCTCAAAAAATAGAGGGCTATGCTACTTA
>CAYNIO010000046.1:0-6109 GCA_964397495.1 uncultured Planctomycetia bacterium | reverse complement strand
AGGTTTATCATCTATGCACAGGTTGATTCTTCGTCTAAAATGGTTAAAGAGCATATCCCTCAGATAATTTCCAGGATGAAATTTCCCAAGAGTATGTATTGGTATAGCAAAGACTTTCGCTTTGGGCGGCCCATAAGATGGGTTTTGATCCTTCTGGGAAATAGGCCTCTTAAGATAAAAATCGCAGATGTTATGTCAGGGAATCGGACATTTATCTATTCTCAGGATAAAAAAAATCTTGCCTACAATGTTAATTCTCCCCGCGAATATTTCTCTCTCCTTAAGAGGAAGAATATTTTTTATGACCAGAGGTTGAGGAGGCAATATATCAAAGAGCAATTATTGAAATTTGCCTCGAAACATAAAGCCCAAGGAGAGTTTTTTCCAGAATTACTGGAGGAAGTAAATTTCTTGACAGAAACGCCCTTAGTGTTTGAAGTGGGATTTGATAAGAAGTATCTTGCTCTTCCTTCAGAAGTTATAATAGCAGGCCTTTCCAAATATCAGAGATTGTTCCCCCTTTTGAAGAATAACGGCAATATCAAAAATGTATGTTTAGGGATTCTGGATTTTTTTCCCAAAGATTTGCATAATATCCGTTTTAATTTTGAGAGGATACTCGAAGCCCGCCTTAAAGATGCCTTATTCTTTATGGAGGAGGATCTCAAGGCTCCTTTAAGCGAAAGGGTGGAAGGCCTGAAAGAAATTAGTTTTATTCAGGGGATGGGCAGTCTCTACGATAAGTGTACAAGGAATAAGCATTTAGGTGAATTTATTGCCAAGGAGTGCTTTCAAAATTTAGACGAGAGTAATTTAGAGATTGCTTCTTTTCTTTGCAAAGTAGATTTACTCACTCAGATGGTGAAAGAATTCCCTTCTCTTCAGGGAAGTATTGGCAAATTTTATGCCCACAAGCAGGGTTATCCTCTCGAGGTTTGTGAGTCCATATGGGAACATTATCTTCCCCGCAATCCCCAAGATGAACTTCCTCGAAGTATCTTAGGAACTATTCTTTCATTGGCTGACAAGATTGATACCATAGTTACCTGCTTTGTGAGAGGGTTTATACCCACAGGAGACCAAGACCCGTTTTCTTTAAGAAGGTTTTGTATGGGTTGTATACGGGTTATTGTAAATAAAAAAATGTATTTGGATTTAGAGAAAGTCATAGAGAAGAGTTTAGAATTATGGGGCAAGGATACAGACTTTGCTCAAAAGATATTGGATTTTTTTAAGGAGAGGCTGAGAAGTTTCTTGTTGGATCTCACCTCTTTTAAAGATTTGGTAGATGTAGTTTTGTCTCTGGGTCCTTTAAATATTTACAGAAGCAAACTCATTCTGGAGCAGTTTGATAATATATACGGTTCACAAGAATTTGCTGAGGCCTGTAAGGTATTTCAAAGATGTTGGAGGATATTAAAAAAACCTTTGAAAAGGGAGAGTTTAGGTTCTGTAAACGAATCCCTCTTGCAGGAGGAGGATGAGAGAAAACTCTACAAAGATTTTAAGGGCATAGAGCCCATATTCTTGGAAAAGATAGAGTCTCAAGATTATACTCAAGCAGTAAAGATTTATTCCCGTTTAAGTCCTAGTTTACATACATTTTTTGAGAAAGTTATGGTTAATGTTGAGCAGGAAGACTTGCGCAAAAATAGACTTTGCCTCTTGCGGGATATCTGGATTCTGGCAAAAACACACTTAGGGGATTTAAATTTCATAAGACGCAAATTGCAGTGAAAGGAGGGGTTTTCTATGGCTAAGGGTAAGGCTAAATACGTGTATTTCTTTGGCGCAGGCAAGAGCGAAGGTAGCGCTAAGATGAAAGAACTTTTAGGAGGAAAAGGGGCAAACCTGGCAGAGATGGCAAGAATTGGATTGCCTGTGCCTGCAGGTTTTACTATTACTACCCAAGTTTGCGACATCTATTATCGTTTAGGAAAAAAATTCCCCAAGGGGTTAAAAGAGGAGGTAGAAAGCAACCTTAATAAATTGGAGAAGATTACCTCTAAAAAATTGGGAAGTAAAGAGAATCCCCTCTTGGTATCGGTGCGTTCAGGCGCAGCGGTATCTATGCCGGGCATGATGGATACAATTCTTAATCTTGGGCTGAATGATGAAACCACAGAGGTTTTGGCAAGGCTTACCAACAATGAGAGATTTGCCTTAGATGCTTATAGGCGATTTATCCAAATGTTTGGGGATGTAGTGATGAAGGTTCCCCGCACAGAGTTTGAACATCAATTAGAGGAGGTGAAACGTAATATTGCCTTCCGCAGAGGCGTCAAAGATGCCAAAAATCTTGCCCAGGAGGCCTTAAACCGGGTAGTATCTGATACAGACTTAGGGCCAGATGATTTGAAGGACCTTATAGCAAGATATAAGCAGGTTTACAGAAAGTATACTAAAGAAGATTTTCCTCAGGATCCTAAGAAACAGTTATGGAGAGCCATAGAGGCAGTGTTTGGGTCTTGGAATAACGAACGCGCCATTGCCTACCGTCAGATTCACAACATCAAGGGGCTTTTGGGGACAGCGGTGAATGTTCAGACAATGGTTTTTGGAAATATGGGAGATGATTCGGGCACAGGCGTAGGCTTTACCCGCAATCCCTCTACAGGAGAGAATGAACTTTACGGAGAATACTTAATGAATGCTCAGGGAGAAGATGTCGTTGCAGGAATTCGCACGCCTCTTCCCATAAAAGAACTAAAAAAACAGGCACCCTATATATACAGACAACTTTTGGACATAAGGGAGAAATTAGAAAAGCACTATAAGGACATGCAGGATTTCGAGTTTACTATTGAGAGGGGAAAACTTTTTATGCTTCAGACCAGAACTGGAAAACGCACAGCCCAGGCTGCGGTAAAGATTGCGGTGGATATGGTTAAAGAACGCTTAATCGATAAAAAAACTGCCGTGATGAGGATAGAACCTGCACAGATTGACCAGTTGTTGCATCCCATGTTTGACCTAGAGGATGAGAAAAAGGCAGAGATTTTTTCTAAGTCAGGTCTGCCTGCCTCCCCAGGTGCAGCAGTAGGGCGGGCAGTATTTACTGCCCAGGAAGCCGAAGAGTGGGCTAAAAGAGGAGAAAAGGTTATCCTTTGTAGGCTTGAGACTTCTCCTGAAGATATAAAAGGGATGCATGCTTCAGAGGGAATACTTACCGCAAGGGGGGGGATGACCTCTCACGCTGCAGTCGTAGCCAGGGGAATGGGCAAGTGCTGCGTGGCTGGTGCAGGAGATATTACTATGGATGAAGAAAATAAACGCATGCATGTAAAGGACAAGGTGGTTAAGGAAGGGGACTGGATTTCTCTCAACGGCTCAAAAGGCGTAGTGTATTTAGGCAGGATTAAATTGGTAAAACCTGCTTTGTCTGGGCCATTCGGGGAGCTTATGAAATGGGCAGATCAATTCCGCACTTTGGGAGTGCGCACCAATGCTGATACCCCTTCTGATGCCAAGACTGCCTGCGATTTTGGAGCCGAAGGGATTGGCTTGTGTAGAACAGAACATATGTTTTTCGAAGGGGAGAGAATAACGTCTTTCAGAAAAATGATACTTGTTTCTCCTGAAGTTAAAAGGCTAAGAGACCTTCTGGAGGAAGAGAGTGATTCCCGCAGAAAGCAAGAGATTAAACAGGAATTAGAACCCTTGCTTAAGCAGTATAGGGAGGCTTTGGACGAGTTGCTCCCTCTCCAGAGGAGTGATTTCGAAGGGATATTCAAGGCCTTAAAGGGAAGGCCCTGTACTATAAGATTACTTGACCCACCTCTTCATGAGTTTCTGCCTCAGGATGAGGAAGGACAGAAGAAATTGGCTCAATCTATGGGTGTGCCGTTGGAGAAAGTGAGAGAAACGGTAGAGTCTCTTAGGGAGTTGAATCCTATGCTGGGTCACAGAGGTTGCCGTTTGGGTATTGCTTATCCTGAGATAACTAAAATGCAGACCCGCGCTATTATTGAAGCAGGCCTGAATGTGCACAGGAAAGGCATAAAGGTATCTCCGGAGATAATGATTCCTCTGGTTGGACACATTAAGGAATTGATGCTGCAGAAGAAGGTAATACTGGAGACTATAGAGGATGTAAAGAGGAAGAGAAAATTGAAGAAGTTGCCTTTCAAGGTAAGCA
This sequence comes from uncultured Planctomycetia bacterium, assembly GCA_964397495.1. Taxonomy (GTDB): domain Bacteria; phylum Omnitrophota; class Gorgyraeia; order Duberdicusellales; family CBEUCJ01; genus CAYNIO01. Next base: position 1,971 of record CAYNIO010000046.1, on the reverse strand, counting down.
TTGGCACTATGATTGAAGTTCCCCGGGCAGCAGTTACCGCAGACGAGATTGCCAGAGAGGCAGATTTCTTCTCTTTCGGCACCAACGACCTTACCCAGATGGGTTGCGGTTTCAGTCGTGACGATGCCGGAAGGTTTCTGGGGGATTATGTAAAACTGGGAATATATGAGTATGATCCCTTTCAGGTTCTTGACCAGCAGGGGATAGGGAAACTTTTATCTTTGGCTTGTACTTTAGGGAGGAAAACTCGCAAGGACCTTAAAATTGGTATTTGTGGGGAGCACGGAGGAGAGCCTCGTTCGGTAGAATTCTGCCATCGTGTAGGCTTAAATTATGTCAGTTGCTCCCCTTACAGGGTTCCTATTGCCAGATTATCCGCTGCTCAGGCAAGCATAAGAAATCCTAAAAAAATTGTTAGGAAGAAAACTAGAAATGCCTGAAGCCATAAAGAGTTATCTAGAGAGAATAAAAAATATTCCTGTGCTTACACCTAAAGAGGAGAAGGACCTTGCGCGCAAGATAAAGAAGGGCAACAGGTACGCTAAAAAGAAGATGATTGAGAGCAATCTGAAACTAGTGGTAAATATCGCTAAAAGGTATGCGGGGTTGGGCCTTCCCCTTATGGATTTGATTGCTGAAGGAAACCTGGGGTTAATGCGGGCTGTGGAGCGTTTCAATCCCCGTAAGGGATTTAGGTTTTCCACCTATGCTGCTTGGTGGATAAGGCAGGCTATAACCAGGGCTATAATAGACCAGGCTAAGACTGTGCGTATACCAGTCTATCTTACAGAGATTATCTCTCGTATTAAAAAAGCCCAAGAGAACTTAAGGCAAAAATTGGGAAGAGACCCCACTTCCAAAGAGTTGGCAAGGCATATTAAGATTCCTTCTTCCCGTTTGGACAGGATTCAGCTCCTTATGGCTAAGACCGCATCTTTAGAGACTCCTATTGGGGATGATAAGGAAAGCCAGTTTCAGGAGGTGCTGAAGGACGAGAAAGATTTAACCACGAAGGAGATTAACAGATTTGTAAAACGCCAGGAACTTTTGGAGTTGATGGAAGGATTAACTCCCAGGGAAAGGGAGATACTCGATTTGAGATTTGGCCTTAAAGACGAGAAGAACTACACCTTGGCAAAGATTTCCAAAAAGATGAATATCTCCCGGGAGAGGGTGCGCCAAATAGAGGAAAAGGCTTTAAAGAAATTGAGGAAACTTATGGAGGAGGAAGGATGAGGTTAGAGAGATTTATAAGAGACATTCCTGATTTTCCCAAGAAAGGCATACTTTTTAGGGATATAACCCCCCTTTTGAAAGACCCTCGGGCCTTCAAGGAGACTGTAAACAGACTTTCCAAGTTTATAACAAAGAAACCGCATTACATTATGTCTGCGGAGTCAAGGGGTTTCATATTTGGTGCAAGTCTGGCTCATAAACTAGGGTGCGGCTTTATCCCCGTAAGAAAGAAGGGGAAACTTCCCTATAAGACTTACAGGATTTCTTATACTTTGGAGTACGGCAGGGAGACATTTGAAGTTCATCAGGATGCTTTAAAGAAGAACGAGAAGATATTGATAGTTGATGACCTTCTGGCTACCGGAGGAACAGCGCAGGCTATCGCACGTTTGGCAGAGAAGATGGAGGCGAAGGTTGTAGGAGTTTTGTTTGTCATAGAATTGACATTCCTTAAGGGAAGAGATAAATTAAATAAATACAAGGTTCATTCTTTGATAAAGTATTGATTTTGCGCCTGTAGCTCAGTAGGAAGAGCGGGGCCCTCCTAAGGCTCGTCTTTGGGGGCGTTCGAATCGCCCCAGGCGCACCCATAAGATGATTTATATGGATAAAATCAGGCAATATCTGGATATCTTGAGAGAAGAGAGGCGTTCGATTCTGGAGATTGCTATACTTTGTATATTAGTTGCAGGAGGGGTAAGTTTATTCTTGCCCAATATTTATCAAACGCGTTGC
>CAYNIO010000045.1:0-9236 GCA_964397495.1 uncultured Planctomycetia bacterium | reverse complement strand
CTCCCGGGAAGCGCCAGTAAATTTGCTTAAAACTAATACCCCCCTCTCGTCTATGCGGGAGGAAGCGAATTCCTTGGCTACAAGATTCATCCCGTCATGCAGAGAGCTTACCACGCACACATCTGCCAATCTGTAAAAGGCCAAAAGTTCTTGAAAACTTAAATGCCTTCTTACAAAAATCACGGGCTTCCAAGAATCTTGAGAATATTTAAAATTAACCTCTTCTACCAAGGCATTTATCTGATCATTGAGGGCTTTGTATTGAGAAAGGTGTATGCGGGATATTTCCCCCATCTGCACAAATACTACCTTGCTTTTAAGTTCGGGGTGCAACTCCAGAAGGCGGTCAAACCCTTTAATCCTTTCAATTATCCCCTTGGTATAGTCTATTCTATCTAAACCTACCACTACTTTGCATCCTGAAAGAGAAAACTCCTCCTTTAAACTTTGCATCGCCTCCTCAACCTCAGGACCGGCGGCCATCTTACTTATACCATCAAAATCTACGCTTATAGGGTAGGCTCTCACCATACAACTTTTGCCCCCGTGTATAACCGTAAGGTGCTCTCTGTCTATTTTGCATTCCAGTTCATTGGAAACAGCCTCTAAAAAATTATTGCAAAAATACCTAATGTGGAACCCTAGAAGGTCGTAGGAAAGAAGCCCCTCCAGAATTTCCTGCTTCTGAGGGAGAATTCTAAAAACATCGTAAGTAGGCCAAGGAATATGCCAGAAGAGAAGTGTTACAGCCTGAGGCGCCAGTTCCTTTAAATATTTGCTTACTAAAGTAAGATGGTAATCTTGAACAAATACTATGGCCTTTTTTCCTTTTATCTCCTCAGAAACACTCTGGGCAAATTTCCTGTTGACCTCCTGGTAAGCCAACCAGTCTTCTCTCCTGAAAACTGGCTTGACAAATACCAGATGCGAAAGAGGCCATAATCCCTGATTGGAAAATCCATAATAATAGCCTAAGTTCTCCTCCTTGCTTAACCAAACATATTTCAATTCATAGGAAGGCTTATCTGGAGGAACTTTTACTTTGGAATTCTTAGCCACCAAGCGGTCTGCCTCTCCGCTGCCACAGCAAACCCACAACCCCCCCAGCTCCTGCATAATAGGGTCAAGGGCAGTAACTACTCCTCCTGGTCCCCTTAAACACTGGACTTTGCCTTTGAATATCTTGTGGATATATGGTTGGCGATTGGAAACAATGATAAACTCATAACCAGCGAGTCTATCCTTTACTAATTCTAAAACTGTGTTTTTGCTCCAACCTCTAAACATCGCGAAATTAAAGTATTTTAAAGTAAACTTTTAGGGTATCTTGGCTAACCCTTTCTTTAGTATATTGGGATTCTACCATTTGTCTGCCTGTATAACCAAGCCTTCTACGCAATCTTTTGTCTTCAAAAAGCTGAATTATCCTTGAAGCCAAGGCCTCAAAATCTCTTATAGGAATAACAAAACCGTTTATCCCATCCTTAACTACCTCTGGCATACCTCCTGCTTCAGTCACAATTATGGGATTGGAAGTAGCCATTGATTCAAGCATAGTAAGGCCGAAGGGCTCGCTTACAGTAGAGGGATAGACACAAACCTGACACAAGGCATAAATCTGACGCATCTGTTCTATGGTATACATATCTATAAGGACGTGGTTCTTGAGTTTAAAATGCCTTATAAGACTTACCAAAAAGGCAATATCCTTCTGTTGGGTCTGGCCCCAATCAATGATATTCTTAGAACCTGCAAGCACCAATATAACCTCCGGGAATTTTTCTCTAACAATATTGACCGCCTTGATACTGGTATCACATCCTTTAGCCAAACCAATCCTCGCAGGGTGAAAAACAATTCTCCTTCCTTTAAGTTGAGGATATTTTTTTAAAACGGTAGCAGGTTGAACGTGAGGATGAAATTTGTCCTGGTCTACTCCGTGGTGGATAACTGTAATTTTTCTGTCGTCTACCCCAATGCCAATAATTTCCCGTTTTATAAAGTGGCTGACAGCTATAATATGGTCCCACTCTATCTTATGGGTAAGTTCTAAAAACAGAATATCATCCCAAGTATTATGGGCAGTAAGCACCAAAGGTGTATCGTGCCTCTTAGCAACCCTTTCCAAGGTGCGGGCGTGAACTTCGCTAAAGTAATGCATATTGTGGGCATGAATAATATGAGGCCTGGTTTTCTCTATAAACCCTGAAAAGACCTCATATAATTCCTCCTCCAAACCCTTAAGCCCCCTTTTGTAGAGCCAGTTGAGGTCCATAAGGGGCGTTCTATAAATATCCACCCCTTTATATTTATACCTTGTTTTCGTTCCTTCCGCAGAACCGGTCAAGAGGCTTACCTGATGGGACCACTGTGCCATCTGGGGCAGGATTATGGTAAGGTGGGTCTCCACCCCCCCAATTATAGGAGGAAAACCCCAATGAAGATGGGCAATCCTTAAAGATTTCTTGGGCTTCTTCATCTAATAATACCCTCCCTGCAAGAGCCTGGTTTCTTTTTCAAAAATGTGGGTCCTGTTGGTAGTGACTGTCACTATCTTTCCAAATATCCCTAGTTTTGTCTTCCTTTTCTTAGAAACTATTTTCAAGGTTATAGAGTGATTTGTCAACTCCAATTTTACTAAATCCTGCCTCCACCAGAGAGAGAATTTAAGCTTATGCCAACTATGGGGAAGCCTGGGCTCTATAAATAAAGTATTTTCTTTTATGCCTATTCCCGCAAACCCAAAGACTACTGCCTGCCAAGTCCCCCCCAAAGAAGCAGCATGGATGCCTTCGGGGGTATTCCCATAAAGATTGCTTATATCGGCCCTTAAAGCAACATTGAAAAAGTTATAAGCCCTATTTAAATCTCCGCACCAGGAAGCGATGATAGAATGCATAGGGGCGCTTAAAGAAGATTTATGAACTGTGCGCGCAACATAAAACCTATAGTTTGCTTCGACGGTTTTGGAGGAAAAAAAATCCTTGAGGAGATATAAAAACATCAATACATCCGCCTGCTTAACAATCTGCGTCTTTTTTAAATCTTTTGCTCGCAATTTAGGGGGGATGAGGGGGATGCCATTTTCATCCGTAGATGTTAAGGGGATATATTTTAATTTAAAGTAACCATCGAATTGTTCAAAAATCTTATCCTTGTTAATATTTATCTTCATACGGGGAAAAATCTTCCTCCATAGCCTGGGTTCTTCGTCTCTGAGATTGATTTTTTTCTTTAAAGAACGTAAGATCCCAGACCTGTTTCTTTTAAGGTCATAGTAGATCTTGTAGGCAAAAAGCAAGTTCCATTTAGCCATCATATTGGTGTAGGCATTATTATCCACATCTATATGAAACTCATCGGGACCGATAACATTCTTAATCTCGTAAACTTTTTTCCGAGAATTATATTGCACGCGGGAAGCCCAGAATCTTGCCGTCTCAAATATGACCTCATAGCCGTATTTTTTCATAAATTCTTGATCATGAGTGGCATTAAAGTAGTTGTAAAAAGCATAGCATACATCAGCAACAATATGGTGCTCCATCTGGTGAGTATGAATCCTGATAATAGTGCCATCGAAATCCCTGGACCAGGTAGGAGTCTCCTCACCTCCACTATCCGCTGATTCCCAAGGAAATTTTACTCCTCTAAATCCCTCTTTTTCTGCCAAGAGTTTAGCCTGAGGCAACCTTCTGTAACGATAAAGAAGCATATTTTTGGCAAACTGGGGGAAATTAAAAAGGTAGAAGGGCAGAATAAATATATCTGCATCCCAAAATACATGACCCCTATACCCCTCTCCACTTAAAGTGCGTGCACCCACGCTTGAAACCCCTTTGTCCTGAGGGGCGCAGATAAGCAAGTGGTAGATATTGAACCTTAAATTTTGCTGAAGGTTGGCTGTGCCCTCTACTACTACATCTGCTTTCCTCCACAGTCTCTCCCAGGCCCGAATATGCTCTCTTAGGAGCTGGGAAAAATCTGTATGAAAAGCGCCATAGAATTTGTTGAAAGATTTTCTTTTGTAAACTGAGGCGTCTCTGCTGTAAGGAAAATCTTTTATAAAAAAAACCTTGGTGAATATTGCCCGTTGCTTTCTCTTTATTTTAAGCCTGAAAATATTATCTGAAGCGTATATCTTCTTTCTATCCAACGAATACCAGAACCCACTCCAGAAGACTATGGTATGTTTCTTCTCCAATGTATCTACTACTAGATACCCCGCGTTCCTGTATTGGCCTAATTCTTTCACGCGAAAATGCCTCTTGCGACCTTCAGCCAGGGTACCCACATTAGATACAGAGGTATCAATACCCGTATTTATATCTAGAATGCAGTCTCCATCAAGAGGGGTGATAATTATCTGCATCACTCCTATGTTCTTGTTATGCATAGATACAAACCTTAAGGATTGGTAATCGTAATGTCTTCGACGGTGGTCTCTGTAAAGGGTATGGCGCACAAGCAGAGCTTTTTTGGTATTCAATATCCTCTTGTGTTCTAGGACATCACTGGCAACCACTCCTAATTTCTGTCCCCCTACAATAAAACGAAAATTAAAGGGGTTAGGAAGATTTACCAACTCTGCCACCTGCGAACCCATCCGATCATATACGCCTGCGAGGTAGGTTCCAGGCATAGCATCATAAGGAATCTCTTCCAACGCCCCCCTTGTTCCCAAATAACCATTGCCTAAAGCGAACTGGGCTTCACGAATATTCTGAAGAGAGCGTTCAAAAACAGATTCTTTTATTAGCCAATGTTCGTCATCTATGTAAGAAGAATAGAAATACTTCATAAAGGTTTATTTTTTGTAATAATTATCTTTATAATAAAACTCTCCATAAGTAAAATTGACAATCTTATTTTTGCTCAATTCTAGATTGGGAACGATTATTACGGAACGGTTATCTTCACAGAAGAATTTTGACCTCCTTATCCCAATATCCAAAACCACGGCCTTCTCCCCTGAAGGGAGCTTAATCCTGTCCCCAATTCTGAAAGGACGGTCTATCATAATCATAAATCCTGCAATGATATTGGCAATGGTATCCTGGGCAGCCAGGGCAACCGCCAAAGAGCCAACACCTAAAGCAGCAATCAGAGAATTTACATTTATTCCATAGAGAGGAAGAATGACTAAAATTGCTATTGTCCATATAACTGTATTTACCGACCTTCTAATCAGGGGAAGAAACTCTTTATTGAAGCGCGAGGAAACCTCAAGAGAAAATCTATCTTTATACCAAAGGACAAACCCCCCAAATAACCTTTGGCCTGAAAAACCTGTGTTGAGGATGAAGAGAGTAAGAAATACATTTTTTATAAACCCCTTGGAGTTCTCAAGAAAAAGGTCTGGTTTTACCCTATAAATAAAATAAAACCCTGAAAGAAAAGCGTAAATTATTAAGGGGAAAATTAATCTCCTTATTAATACGCTGAGGAGGATTCGGGGAGAAACTTCCTTCATCCTAATATTATACAAAATTAAAGGATTTTTCAAAATATTTTAAGAAGTGTTTTTACTAAGATTGAGATTTCTTAATTCCTTGAATATTTTGTCAAATAAAGATGGTTCTATGGAAAAGACCGCCCGGGTGCCTTGAATCCTACAGAGGACTTTGCCCTTAAGGGGCATAACTTCCAGAACCAAAGCCTTTTTAGAATTATAGGTTATCTTAAGCCAAAAGGGAGGAGATTCAAGATATTTGTTATAAACACCAAAGGGAAAAACCTCCTTCACCTTAAATCCCTTAAGGACATTAAGAAAATCTTGGTTCTTCTTCAGCAGGGAAGAAGTCAAAGTAAGCATCCTTCTTCCAGACCTTACAATAATCTCTGAAATGTTCTTAGAACCAATCTTTAAAGGATTGTCGGGAAGAAACTCCCTCATATCTTTGTCTATCTTGGAGAATGTGTCTTGGGAAACAAGATAAACCGGACCCTTAGTAATCTTCACATAATTTTTACCGTCCTTCTTAAATATCAAAGCCTGGCAACTTGTTTCATCGGTAGTTAATTCAATCTTCATACAAGGGCTCTCCAGCCGGTGTTTCTGAAGGTTGACTACCTCTTGGGCACGCAGACCGCAAATGGTATTTAGAAAAGAGTTCACCTTAAAAATACTCAAATCAAAAGGCAGAGGGATACTGGATTGCCAGCCTCCGTTCCTCTTAAGGTCTAAAATTAAAACCTCCTTATTGTCCTTAAATTTGGATATCTCTAAAGACTTTATACTGCCGGCAGAAGTGTTGAAAAGACGCAAATCTATCCAAGGCTCAATATTTATCTCTGCTTTCTGAGGGTTATTGTAAATTCCCATAATAAACAGGAGGTCTTTGTTTACAAGGTAAACACGGGATGAACCTCTCTCCCTTATGAATGAAGCGCCATAAGATGGTTTTTTTGTGCCTATTAATAACTCTAACAGAGGCTTAGAGTCTTTATTCAAAAGAGTAATCCTGAAAGCCTGAGAATCTTCAAGCCCATAATCTGCAAGGAGCCCCTTGGACGAAGAGCGCAGTTCTGCCTCCAGAGAAAGAATCTGCTTTATGAAATCCTCAACTTTCCTCTTTTTGGCGTAAGCCCCCCAATGGGAAACAATAACCCAGACATCGCCTTCTTTTATTATTCTCAAAGACTTTTTCCGACCTGCGCGTTCTATAACAAAGCCGCAAACCCTAGAAGGAAGTATACCCCAATCTAAAGTATGATACTCCTGGATTTCTGTAGGGGTTTTAATTAACATATGCTTGGTTATAAACATCCCTGCTAGAATAAGTAAAACAATAAGAGCGAACACAATCTTCTTAATACTCATCTTTAACCTCTAACCCCTTAAGATACATCCATTTTGAACGTTTCCTTAAGAATATCTTAAAAATACCTACAACGGACAGTATAAAGGGACTAAAAAATACTGCAAATACTTTCCAAAAGACCCTGGCTGAATTTGATAAAGGTTTTATAAAACGCTCGATGGGCTGCTTGCTTCTTATCTCTACTAACCTTCCTCCGAGAGTTAAAACATCTATGCAGTTAAGGAAGAAATTGAGGTGACCTGCCTTGTCTAAAAATCTTTTATCGAACATCCTGCTTGAGCCTATCAAGATAAGTTTCCCAGGCGAAGAAGAAAGTTTTGATATTTTTGTGCCTTCGGATTCCTTATCCTGGGGCCAGGGTGGTATGGGTTTGCCTGCAAAAATATCAGAAAATTTCCCCTCCACCATTACTGCCAGGGGGAATTTCTTACATTTATCTGGCCCAGGAAAGGTAAAATCTTCAGGAGTAAGATATCCGGGATGATAGGGAACCTGCCAGGCGTAGGGGCTGGTAGTAAAAAGAACATTAACTTTTAATCCCAGATCTTTAAGCCTTTCCTTATCAAGTTTTAAACTTGCGCCCCAAAGATATAAAAGCGAGGGCAAGCGGCTGGTTATAGATACGTTTCTGTTCATCTGGGAAGATACAACCTTTATCTGTATAGGCAGTTTAACAGGCGAGGATACTTCAAAAACCCCAAGGAATTTTCCCCCTACCAGAGAAACTACATCGCATTCTTTATCCATAAGGAAATCCTTACTCACTCCCACGCCCCAACCTTCAAGGAGAGGATTTATCTGGGGATTGTTATCCCTGGATACGACGGCAAGCCCCTGTCTGATTACTGGGTGGTAATTAAAATCGTATCTTTGCACTGCCAAAAATACCGAACCCCCCTGAACAAGAAATTTATTTATTTCATATCTCTGGCGAGGGTTAAGGTTCCTGGGCTCTAAAATTATCAAGGTCTTAGTATTTTGAGGGATGGGGTCCTGGGAGGTAAATTTTATCTTTTTTACCTGGTAACCCTCATATCTCAGAACCCTGGGAATATGTTCGTAAAGGTCTTGGGATGATTCTTCTGCGGCTACATTTTCTTGGTTGGGGGAAGGCACGAACAGCGCTATGGTGGGTTCTTCTTCCAGGCTCAACTTATAGACACGAGAGATTATTTTATATTCTAAATCTGCTAAATCCCGCGGAGTAATACGGCCAATAACATCTTCGGGCTTGTCTTTGTAAGCCACAGATATAGCAGAATAAATAAACCTTACCTCTACCTGGTCGCCTTTGAGGGTTTTTACTCCAAAAGGCCTTATGCCTTTTCTCTGGACAGACTCCAAAAGAGACCTCTCTTTTTCTTCTCCCTGAGGCACGACCTCTATATGGAAGACCTTATAACGGAGTTTACCTTGAGAAGCGATCCTCAATTCTTCAAGTTTATCCCGTATATCTCTCTCTAAGGTCTTAAAGGGTGTGGGCATCTTTTCTGGAGGCGAGATAAAAAGTTTAACTGTAAGGGGGGCCTTAAGGTTTTTGAGTATCTCTTTTGTAGCAGAAGATACGGTATAGATTTTATCCTGGGTGAGGTCCCAACGTCCAAGAGACAAATCTGCAGACAAAAGATTAAAGAACAAGAATATTGCCATCCCGACCGAAAAAAATACAGAAAATAAAACCCTTGAACGCGGCCTTAAACGAGAATCTATCCAGAGGGTGTTGAGAAACAAAAATATCCCTGTCCCTACTAGAAAATAAAGAGCATCCTTTAAGTCTATAACCCCTTTCTCAAAACTGGAGAAATGCTCAACTAGGCCTAAGCCGTTCTTTAAAAATGTTCCTAAGCCAACTAACCAACCATCAAGGGAGGAGGCTATAAAATCTACCCCCAAGAGAAAAAAGAAGAAATTCCCTGCCAGAGATACCACAAAGGCTACTATCTGATCTTTGCATAACCCTGAAGTAAAAATACCCAAAGAGAGAAAAAAGCCTCCCAAAAAGAGGGCGCCCATATATTGAGAGAAAATAACCCCCCAGTCAGGCCTGCCTACCACACCCAGCATCAAAACCAAAGGAAAAGTAAAAAATAAGGCGGCCGCATAAAAAACATAACCTGCCAAGAATTTACCTAGAACCAACTGATAATCTTTAAGCGGGAAGGTAAGAAGTAGTTCAAAGGTACCGCTTCTTTTATCCTCTGCCCAAAGGCGCATACTTACAGCGGGTATAAATATGCAGAGAATAATAGGCAGGGCATAAAAGAAACTCCTTAAACTTGCCAGGGAAAGAATAAAAAACTGGGTCATAAAAAGACCGCTTGAGATGAGAAGAAAAATAACGATGAAGATGTAGGCTACAGGAGAATTAAAATAACTTTTTATTTCCCTGCTAAGAATGATAAATATGTTTCT
>CAYNIO010000044.1:0-9282 GCA_964397495.1 uncultured Planctomycetia bacterium | reverse complement strand
AGAATGTATGAGGGAATGCTTTCTTTGATGCAGATGGCAAAGACTTCTTGTGCTCTGGGCCGCTTTCATAAGAAAGGCCTGCCTTATATAGCAGTTCTTACCAATCCTACTATGGCGGGGGTTATGGCTTCCTTTGCAGGGTTGGCAGACATTACTATTGCCGAGCCCCAGGCACTCATTGGTTTTACCGGGCCCAGGGTGATAGAACAAACTATAAAACAGAAGCTACCCCCAGGGTTCCAAAGGTCGGAATTTATGTTGGAACACGGGCTTATAGATATGGTGGTAGAGAGAAAAAGCCTGAGAGGTACATTAGGTTTAATTTTAGAATATTTGTCTTAAGATATTGACACATCCTTGCATACCATTATAATTCTTAAAATGTTTTGTTGAGAGGAGTAAGGTATGGCTCAGGTAAGTTTAGTAAATGTAACTAAAATCTATCCAGGAAAGGTAGAAGCGGTAAAGGATGTGAATTTGGGGGTAGAGAATAGAGAATTTTTGGTTTTGCTTGGGCCTTCAGGTTGCGGGAAGTCCACTACCTTAAGGATGATAGCAGGCCTGGAAGATATCAGTGAGGGGAAAATCTACATCGGAGATACCTTGGTTAACCACGTCCCTGCCAAAGACAGGAACATTGCAATGGTTTTTCAGAATTACGCCCTCTATCCTCATATGGATGTATTCAGCAATATGGCTTTCGGTTTAAGATTGAGAGGCATCCCCAAATCCGAGATAAAAAGGCGCGTGAAAGAAGCAGCCCAGATTCTGGGGATAAGCCATCTTTTGGAGAGGAAACCGCGAGAACTTTCAGGTGGAGAACGTCAAAGGGTAGCCCTGGGAAGGGCAATTGTTCGCAAGCCCTTGGTATTCCTGTTCGATGAACCCCTAAGCAACCTCGATGCCAAAATGAGAGTGCAGATGCGCACAGAGCTCCATAAATTGCACCTTAGGCTCCAGACCACTATGATTTACGTGACTCACGACCAGACTGAGGCTATGACTTTGGGAAACAGGATTGCGGTGATGAAGGATGGTCAGATTCAACAGATAGGCGAACCCCTGGAGGTTTATGAGAAACCAGTCAATAAATTTGTGGCAGGTTTTATTGGGAATCCCCCTATGAATTTTATGAAGGGCAAGATTGTCAAGAAGGATTCTGAATTTTATTTTGACGAAGGAGAACTTTTTCTTAAGGTACCTCGAGAATTTTCTCCCCGTGTCCAGAGATACGTTTCTCAAGAGGTGATTATGGGGGTGAGGCCAGAACACATTCATGATAAATTATTTTTCCCCGAGGCCCCTCGCGAGATTACTTGCAGGGTAAGGTGCGAGGTGGTCGAGCCTATGGGGGTAGAAACCCACCTCCATCTTTCTACGTCCCACCATACCTTTATCTGCCGCACCTCAGCAGACAACAGACCTGCCATTGGCCAAGATTTAGATGTAGTCTTCGAGATGAGTAAGGCCAAATTTTTCGACAAGGATACAGAAAAAAGCATTGTTTAGAATTTTCTACGCAATAACATCTCTTTCATTCTTAGGGTTAGGCCTATTGCTTGTGGAATACCAGGCGCCGTTTTGGGTGGCGGTGCCCGCGGCGTATTTCCTTTACATAATTGTCTCTATTGTCATAGCCAGGAGCCACCGCAAAAAAATTTCCCGACTTTTCATAGCGGAGGAGAGCATTCAGGAGAAGACAAACCTAACTTCTAAAGAGATTCAAGATTTGCATGTAAAGATAGAGGCTTCTTCCATTTTTGTAGAGAGGCTTGCCCTCTTGGAAGAATTCCATCTGGAATTGGTGGGTATTCTGGACGAAACCCGCATGAGCAAAGTTTTTTTAGAGAAATTGAAGAATATATACAAGAATGCTGATTATTTTCTTTTGTATTTAGTAGATTTTAGAGAGCAGTCTCTCAAATTGAAGTATTCTTTGAGGGGGGGCAGGGGGTCTTTTAAAGCTGTCCAGCTAGATTCTATTGATAGGTTGATCCTTCACAGAAACCAGCCTCTTTTAGTGGAGGATGCGAGGAAGGATTACCGATTTTCTTACAAGGCAGAAGACTTAAGGTTCATATCCTGTATATGTTCTCCGCTGTCGTTAGGAAAGAGGATTCTGGGATTGGTGCGTATTGAGAGTAGAAAACCTAATCTTTTTACTTTTGAGGATTTAAGGTTTCTTCAGGGCACATCAGGCGCATTCGCTTTATTCTTGGACAACCTCCATCTTTATAAAAGGACAGAGGAATTAGCCATAAAAGACGACCTTACAGGTTTTTACTTAAGGAATTATGCTACCAGAAGGTTTGAGGAGGAAATTGCCCGTGCTAAAAAACAATCGCGGATACTCTCAGTAATGATAGTAGATATAGACCATTTCAAGAAGTGCAATGATACTTATGGCCACCTGGTGGGCGATATGGTGTTGGAGAATGTAGCAGATGTCATAAAGGAAGTGATAGGCAATGCAGGAAATGTCATCTGTAGGTTTGGAGGAGAAGAGTTTTTGATAATTCTTCCCAATCTTTCTAGGCAGGAAGCCATATCTGTGGGGGAGAGTCTGCGTTTAAGGGTGGAGAATACCCCTCTCAAGGTAAGGCGCCGGGAGATTTCTGTGACAGTCTCTGTGGGTTTGGCATTCTTCCCTCAGGATGCAGATAGCCCTCAAGAATTGATTAAGAAGGCAGATGGCAGGCTTTATGTAGCCAAGAATACGGGAAGAAACAGAGTATGCTATTAGTTATTCTTTTTCTCTTTTTAGGAGCATTGTCGCTATTTTTTTTGCAGCTGCTTCTTAAGAAGCAGAGGAAGAAAATTTATTTGAGGATAGAGTTGCGCAAGTCTGCCTTGAAAAAACTTGAGGATGAAAAGAGCCTGTTTCAGAAAGTTTTTTCAGATTCCGAAGATAAAATCAAGAGGCTTGAAGTTCTTTTTGACGAGATGAATGAGTTAAGCGCATTTCTTGAGGAGTCAAAACTTCTTCAGAGTGCAAAAGAATCCCTCTCAAAATTTTGTAGTTTCTCGCACATAGAATTTGTAGATTCTGGCAGGCCAATACCTGAGGATTATTCCCTTTTCCCCCTGGATACAAAAAATGGCCCTTATAGGTATGTAGCCTTCAAGGGGCTCAAGATTCAGGAGCCTTATTTTCTGGATGTATTCCTTAAACATCTTTCTTCCTGCCTTAAAAGGGCACATCTTTACAGGTTTGTGGAAGAGATGTCCATACACGACTATCTTACTGGGTGTTTTTCCCGCAGGCATCTTCTGGAGAGGCTGGAGGATGAATTCTCCCGTGCCAAGAGATTCTCTCTTAAATTGTCGTTGATGATTCTTGATATCGACAATTTCAAAAGTTGCAATGATACCTACGGGCACCTTGTGGGAGATGCTGTTTTGAAGGAGGTAGTCGAGGGTATACAAAGCCATATCCGTAGCATAGATTTCGTAGGAAGATTTGGGGGCGAGGAATTCTTAATAGTCCTTCCTGAAACAGAGCAACATGACGCTTTTAAAGTCGGTTCAAGAATACTGGAGTATCTAAGGCAGCATCAAATAAAGGCCTATGATGAGACATTAAAGGTTACAGCGAGCATTGGGTTGGCAACCTACCCTGAGGATGCAGAAAATCTCCTTAGCCTCATAGAGGCATCAGACCAGGCTCTATATAAGGCCAAGAGAGAAGGTAAGGACAGGATTTGTTTTTTAAATGAAGGCAAGAACAGACTTGGTTATCAAAACCACCAGCCCCAGCCCTAAACAATAATACCCAAAGATAAAAAATTTCCTTAGATTGAGAACCCTGGAAAGTATTTTTAAAGAGGCAATGCTTACTATGATGGCAAGCACAAAACTCTGGATATACACAGGCAAGAACCCAGATTTTATGTCCATCCATTTGACAAAAAAGCCTCCCCACATTAGAGGAAGAGCGCTTATAAAGGAGAATTTGAAAGCGTCCTGAGGCTTTATTTTTCTCGACAACAGGGCAAAGATGCTTACGCCTGAACGGGATATCCCCGGCAGGCCCGCAAATATCTGGACGATAGCCATAAAGAGGATATCTTTGATATTCATCATTTCCAGGCTGCGGTAAGTCTTCTTCAAGAAAGACTTTGTTTTAAGAAGAAGCATTCCTGTAATTATCAGGCATCCGCCCGCTAAGGTTAAAGAGCCAAACGACTCTTCAAGTATGCTTTTTGCCGCCAGTATCCCCCCTCCAGTTATGAGGTCTACTATTACAATATAAAGCCACATTCTCCCTTTCTTAAGGAAGTGTATTATATCTTTTGCAAAATATATAGATGCCCCTATGCTTGTAGCCAGGTGCAGCCAGACCACAAACCCTAAAAATTCAGAAGCACAAGATTTTATCCCCAGTAATTTCTGGGCTATTACTAAGTGGGCACTGCTGCTTAAGGGCAGAAACTCTGTTAGGCCTTGAATGAGGGACAATGCCAAATATTTCATAGGCTCTATTTATATCACAAACTATTTGAAAAAAAAAGAAATTTAGATAAAATTAAAAAATCCACCGTTTTTAAGGCGAAAGATGTATTTTTTAGGCATAGATTGGGGAGCGAGCATTTTCAAGATAGGTTTAGTCAAAGATTCTCAGGTTCTCTATTTAGAGACTGCAGACAGTCGTTTCTTCTCAAATCCTGGAAGCCTTTATTCTTTTATCCTTTCCTTTATTAAAAAGCATACTTCCTTGAGAAAGATAAGAGGTTTGGGTATCGGCTGCCCTGGGGTCGTTGATGTGAGGCGGGGGTTTGTTTACTACTTTCCTAACATTAAGGGGTGGAAGAATGTTCCCTTGGCAAGAATTTTAGAAGGCAGGTTGAAACTCCCTGTGTATGTAGACAACGATGCTAATATGGTGGCTTTAGGAGAAGCGCGTTTTGGGGCAGGCAAAGGGTTTAAAAACCTTATCGTCATAACTCTAGGGACAGGTCTGGGCGCAGGCATAATTATAGAGGGCAGGCTTTTTCATTCTCCTTTTACCAGCGGTTCAGAGTTAGGGCACATAACTGTGGATTATCAGGGGAAGAGATGCGGTTGCGGAAGTTTCGGTTGCATTGAGACCTTTGTAGGCAATAGGTATCTTGTGGATTATGCCCGTTCTTTATTGAAGAGAAAACCGTCTAATATAATTAAAGAATTCCTTAAGAGAGATAAACTTTCGCCCAAACTCCTTACCCAGGCTGCCTTGAAGGGTTGTAAGGTTTCTCAAGAAATCTGGGAGAGGACTGCTCGTATTTTGGGAAGATTTTTAGTGGGCCTGGTCAATTCTTGGGGGCCTGAGGCAATAGTTATTGGAGGAGGGCTTTCTGGAGCAGGGAAGTTTCTCTTTGGGCCTTTAAGAGAGGAGGTCAGGAGGCTGGCCATGCCTCCTCAGAATAGATATGTTAGAATATTACGGGCACGCCTAAAAGAAAAAGCAGGTATTTTAGGTGCCAAAGAAGGCCTGATAGATTATAAGTTGGGTTAAAAAAGGAGGACTTTATGGAGATTTTTCTAGACACAGCCAATCTCCAGGAAATAGAAAAGGCTAAGTCCTGGGGGTTGTTAGACGGCGTGACTACCAATCCTACCCTCCTTTCGCGGGAAGGGAAAGATCCTCTCGAACAGTTAGAAGAGATTGCTAAGATTGTCGAAGGGCCGGTGAGCGCAGAGGTGATAGGTCTTGGTTATGAACAGATGCTTAAGGAAGCGCGAAGCCTCTCCAAGATCTCTCCTAATATAGTGATAAAAATTCCTTTAACTTTGGATGGTTTAAAGGCAGTAAAGACTTTATCTGAGGAAAATATAAGGACCAATGTGACTTTGTGTTTTTCGCCTTTGCAGGCACTCCTGGCAGCAAAAGCAGGGGCAAGTTTCATATCTCCTTTTGTGGGAAGGCTAGACGATATATCCCATTATGGGATGGATATAGTCCAGGATATAAGGGTGATATACGACAATTATGGATTTTCTACCAAGGTATTGGTGGCGTCAGTAAGGCACCCTTTGCATGTTCTCGAGGCTGCTAAAATTGGCGCTGATGTCTGTACCATTCCCTTTAAGGTGCTGGAGCAGTTGGTAAAGCATCCACTTACCGATATTGGCATAAAGAGGTTCCTTGATGATTGGGATAAACTCCAGAAGGTTTTGAATAAAGATGAGGGTTAATGTTTTAGTTTCATTTTTGGTGAGTGGGGCAATTTTGTTTGCTTCAGGTAAAGTTTGTGCCAAGGAACTTCATCCTATAGATATAAAAGCAGACACTGTAAATTATTATACAGATAAGAACCTAGTGGAGGCCCACGGCCACGTTAAAATTGTTTACAAGAATATGACGCTTTATTGCGATAAAGCGACCGCCAATACTTTGAACAAAGAGGTTATTGCCCAGGGCAATATCCGTATAGTGGAGGAAGGCAAAGAGCGTACTATCAATGCCAGAAAGATAGTTTACAATATGGAGAGCAAAACCGCTAAGATATTTTCTTCGCGTTTAGAAGCCCCTCCTTTTTACGGCTGGGTTAAAGAAGCCCAGATGAAAGAGAATGTTTATTATGTGCATAAGGGGTCTCTTACCACTTGCGACCTGCCCCACCCACATTGGAAACTTACCTGCCGCAGAATCAATATCTGGCCCCAGAAGAAGATTGTGGCTTACAATGTGGTGATGTGGGTGGGCAAGATTCCTATTTTGTATTTTCCTATATATGTGCAGCCCTTAAAGGAGAAGGTTCCCAATATAGGTATTCTTCCGGGAAAAGATAGTGACTGGGGTTATTACGTTCTTACCTGGTACAGATACATTTTGTCCGATAATGCCAAGGGAAAAATTTATCTTGATTGGCGTGAAAACAAGGGGTTTGGCGAGGGTGTAGATTTTAACTTCAAGAACCACCCCTTAGGGAACTTTGACTTAAGGTATTATTATACCGATGAGGGCAAGGTTGAGGATTCATCTGGCCGTTATCGGGCTGACCTGAGGTACCAGAAATTCTTTGACGGCAATTATAACCGTTATATTACTGCTGAATACCACAAATTCGACGACGACAACTTTCTTAAGGATTACTTCTACAGGGAATACGAGAAACAGCCTCAGCCAGATTCTTATTTGTATTTCAACAATAACTTTGTTAACTCTTCTTGGGAGTTTTACGTCAACAAGAGGGTAAACAGTTTCTATACAAATACGGATTTCCTGCCCCGCATAACTTGGTTTCTTTACAATTTTAAACTGCCGTGGGGTCTCTATTATTCCTGGCAGAATTCTGTAGGGTATATGGACAACCGTTTTCAGGACAGCGATTACCACCAGAACAGTTTCAGGATAAGCACCCGCCAGAGTTTGCGCTACCAAAAAAATTTGGGCCCTTTAAATATAAGCCCTTTTGTTAATTTTCAAGATGCTTATTATTCAGAAAATAGAGAAGACCAGAGCGTCAACAGGTTTTTCTTTGAGGCAGGCCTTGATAGTTCATTGACCCTTTATAAGATATATACTTTAAGTAGCGACTCGAGCCTTCGCCATATATTCCAGCCCCGTGTGTCTTTCCTCTGCAGGCATCGCCCCACATTTGATATCGACAGGCTTTACCTTTTTGACAGTGTAGATACCCCTCGGTATTGGAAGGGTTTTTTATTTACCCTGAAGAATTTATTGCAGGTAGATTCTCCTCGCAAGAGTTGGACATTTCTAGACCTTGACTTGAGTGCTGGCTATGTCCTGGATTCAAGGGAAGCAGGTGAGGGTTTTAATGATGTAACTGTCGACGCCACATTGAAGACTTATAAATTCCTTTATTTCAGGACCCTCACCACATATTCTGTAGAGGACGGCCGCCTGGATGAGTCTTCCAATGACCTTATACTTAAGTTTTACAACAATATTTCTTTTAGTATAGGTTATCATTACAAGTACCAGACCAACGAAACACTGGTTTCGCAGGTAAGTACAGGCTGGTTTAAGAAATGGAAACTCTCTTATTACAATCGTTATGACCTGTCTGAGAACAATTTTACCTACCACCAGTTCAAGATTAGCCGGGACCTGCATTGCTGGCTTATGGATTTAGTTATATCTGTTGACGATGAACGCAACATTTCTTTCTTTGTGGCTTTTAAACTCAAGGCTTTTCCCAAGGTAGGGTTTAACTTTGAAACGTCTTATCATGGCCCGCAGGACTAATAAAGAATACAAGATTGGCATCATTGGCACCGGTTATGTAGGTTTGGTTACAGGAGCCTGCTTTTCTCATTTGGGGTACAGGGTTTTATGCTGCGACAATAACAGAAAGAAGATAGAACTTTTAAAAAACCTTAAGATGCCTATATATGAACCAGGACTGGAAAGTTTGGTAAAGGAAGGCGTAAAGAAAAACAGGTTGCATTTTACTACTTCCATAAAGCAGACAGTAAAGAATTCTGATGTTATTTTTATTGCCGTAGGCACTCCCTCATCTCCCACAGGAGAACCTGACCTCTCCAGCGTAGAGTGGGTCTCCCGAACCATTGCCCAGCATATGAATTCTTACAAACTTATAGTAGAAAAATCAACGGTTCCTGTAGAGACGGGGAAAAAAGTTAAACAGACCTTGAGGCTCTATGCCCGCAGGAAAGTAGAGTTCGATGTTGCTTCCAACCCTGAGTTTTTGAGGGAAGGTTCAGCGGTGAAAGATTTTCTTAACCCTGACCGCATCGTTATCGGCGTAGATTCTGTGCGTG
The DNA here is from genome assembly GCA_964397495.1 of uncultured Planctomycetia bacterium. GTDB lineage: Bacteria > Omnitrophota > Gorgyraeia > Duberdicusellales > CBEUCJ01 > CAYNIO01. The sequence goes on along the minus strand of CAYNIO010000044.1, from coordinate 555 downwards.
CAAAGGATATCCTTTTAGGGCTTTATTCGCCATTTCAGTGCCCCGTCGTGGTTACCAATATTGAGACCGCAGAGATTATAAAACATGCTTCCAATTCTTTTCTGGCTGCAAGAATTTCTTTTATAAATTTAGTCTCCCAATTGTGTGAAAAGGTGGGGGCAGACATTAAATTAGTTTCCTTTGGTATGGGCCTGGATAAGAGGATAGGCCTGCATTATCTTGAGGCAGGGCTGGGCTTTGGGGGGCCGTGTTTGGAGAAGGACCTTCAGGCTTTCTCGCGCATATTTAAGATACAGGGCATAAAAGCAGGGTTGCTGGAAGAGGCTTTGTATGTCAATACATTTCAGAAGGAGTCCTTCTTGAACAAGATAAAGAATATTCTCTGGGTTCTTAAAGGAAAGAATATTTCTGTGCTGGGTCTGTCTTTTAAGCCCAATACTGACGATATGCGAAACAGCCCTTCAATTTATATAATAGAAAATCTCCTTGAAGAGAAAGCCAAGGTCAAGGTCTATGACCCCCAGGCGATAAAGAAAGCAAGGGGTTTATTTGGCA
>CAYNIO010000043.1:0-9650 GCA_964397495.1 uncultured Planctomycetia bacterium | reverse complement strand
TCCTCTTCAATTTATCAAACCTTGCCTTATAATTGGAGGTTATTACCTGTTGTGCGCCTGCATCTTTGAACATTTTCACCATTCGAGAAATTTTTGAAGTATTCAAAGGGTATATTAAAGGGTCGAACCTTATAGCCACAGGCAGGCGTTTAGAAACTACCTCCAGGGCTCTTATTCTTTCCCTGAAGGGCGGGGCCCCTCTCTCGAGTATCTTCAAAATCCTGTCATTATCTGTGGTTATGCTCAAACATACCACAACCTTAAGATTGCTCAAAATATCCAAGTCCCTTATAACCAAAGAAGACCTGGTAACCAAAAGAACCCTGAAATCCCTCCCCACAAGACCTTCTAAAATCTTACGCGTAAGCAGATTTTTTCTCTCCAAACTTTGGTAAGGGTCAGAGGAATTAGAAATACTTAAAATGCAACCAGCAGACACTTTCTCTAAATCCCTAAAGAACCTTTTTAAGAAATCTTTCTTTAGCCGAGGGCGATAAAAATCCTTGATGTAAGAAGATGCGTAGCAGTAAAGGCAGGCATGAGAACACCCCGTATAAGGTGAAACGCTGTATTTAGAAGGGCAGGTGCAAAACTGCGAAGACCAGGGGTCGAATATCTTTATGACTTGCATAATCCTTACTTATACCAGATAATATATAAACTATGGGTGGCTATAAATTTATTAATCCTGACGGTGAATTTATCACCTGTGTTAATCCTGAGCCTTCCCTATATTTTCCCCTCTGTAATGAAAATTTCAAGTCCTGCATTACCCCCTACTTGAGAGGCGATTCTAAAATAGACCAGTCCTCATTCCTACTTCAGCCTCAGACACGTTGGGATATCCAGACAAGCCTGGTATCAAGGAAGATATTCCTGAAGTTAAAAGGCAAAATCCTAAGAGGGCACAATTTTCCCAGTGAATACCTCAAAGAAGAAATTAAAGTGAAAGCAGGAATCCTCTGGCATAAGGTCATTAAGAAATTCCTTGAATATAATCTGGTTATGGAAATCTTAAATTTTGTCCCTCCCCGTGAGGATTTAGAAATTATGGAGGTGGCTATCCAAAACAACGGTAGAAAAAACCTGGATTTAAACATACTCTTAGGTATACCCGTCTACGCAAGGAGCGCGCACAATATAAGGGACCATCACCATGTAACAGGGCTGCTTTCACGCATAAGGAAATACCCTTTTGGTATTATAAATCACCCCACTTTAATCTTTGACGAAAAAGGCCATAGAGAAAATCCCTATTATTATTTTGTATGGTGCTTCGACCAAAAATTCAAGAAGCCCAAGAAAGTATTTGGGAGTTATGAAGAATTCTCTCCAAATCTACACATAGAAGAACCGTCAACTCTCAAAAAAGTACCTAGCCTATCTTCTTATCTTGAGGGAAGAGAATGTGTAGCAGGCTTTCTTTTTCCCCGGGAAATACTCAAACCTGGCTCTAAAACAAAGTATTACATTTTGATGGGTATCACCAAAAATCCTCTATATCCCCAGCGCATCCTCAAAGCATACCTAAAACCAGAAAAGATTAAAAAATCTTGGGAAGAGAACAAAACTTTCTGGAAAGACAATCTTGACAAAATCCAATTTTCTACAGGAGACAAATCTTACGACTGCTGGCTTAAATGGGTCAAACTCCAGCCGCTTCTAAGAAAAATCTACGGAAACTCTTTCCTTCCCGACTTTGACTACGGAAAAGGTGGAAGAGGCTGGAGAGATCTGTGGCAAGATTGCTTGGGTCTTATGTATATGGACGCCTCCAGAGTAAAAAAACTCATAATGCACAACTTCCGGGGTGTAAGAATTGATGGCAGCAACGCTACCATTATAGATTATAACAACAATTTTCTTCCTGACAGGAATAACATCCTGCGTGTATGGTCTGACCATGGAGCCTGGCCTTATTTTGTAAGTCAATTCTATATAAATCTTGCAGGTGATTACTCACTCCTTCTCAAAGAGACTCCCTACTGGAAAGACCAATTTATTCTGCGTTGCCAGAAGATAGACAACAACCCCTCCAGCAAAGACAACCTTCTACGGGACGAAAAGGGGAAAATATACAAAGGCACGATACTTGAACATATATTAGTTGAAAATCTAGTACAGTTCTTTAACTGCGGGCCCCACGGTTTTGTACGCTTAGAAAATGCTGACTGGAATGACGCTTTCGATATGGCTCATCAAGCAGGAGAAACTGTGGCTTTCACCTGCCTTTATGCTTATAACCTGAGAAATTTAAGCAATCTCTTAAAAAAACTCCAGAGGAAAATCTCCTATATAGAAATATTAGAAGAGATGAGGGGTCTCGTAGATACAAATCTGAACCTCCGCCATTATGCAGACCCCTATCTGCGCCGCAAAATTTTAGAGGACTACCTAAATAAAACCTCTCAAAAAATATCAGGGAAAAAAATAAAAATGCCTCTCGAAACACTCATAAAAGTTCTGGATAATAAAGCGGAATTTCTTTATCGCCACATAAGAAAAAAAGAGTACATCCGCTTAAAGAATGGTATGGGAATATTTAATGGCTACTATGACAACCGCAAAAGAGCGGTGGAAGGAAGGTTTAACAAAACAGTAAAAATGACCCTCACAGGACAGGTATTCAGCATACTCTCAGGAGTAGCACAATCTTTCCAGGTTCCTAAGATTTTCAAAGCTATTGAGACTTACCTTTACGACAGGAAATTGGGAGGTTATCGCCTGAATACTAACTTTCAAGAATTAAACCTGAACTTGGGCAGAGCCTTTGGATTTAGTTTTGGAGATAAAGAAAATGGGGCCTTCTTCAACCATATGAATATAATGTTAGCATTTGCCCTCTACCAACGCGGGTTTGTAAAGCAGGGTTATAAGGTCCTAAATTCAGTGTGGCGCATGAGCAGTAATTCTAAAAGAAGCAAAATTTACCCATGCATACCAGAATATTTTGATTCAAGGGGGCAGGGGTTATATATGTACCTTACAGGTTCTGGAAGTTGGTATGTATTTACCCTCATAAATCAGGTATTTGGCATAAAGGGCGAAGATGGAAGCCTTCTTCTTGAACCAAAGTTTGTCAGAGAAAATTTTAAACGCAAGGAACTGATATGTAAGTTTGTCTTTCAGGGTAAAGACTTGGAAATTATATACACCAACCCCGGAAAAAAAGAATTTCCTCGCTATAAAATAAGAAAGGCCACCTTAAATGGAAGAAACGTCGGCCTCGTCCAAGGAGCAAAACTAATTATTCCCAGAAAAAACCTTAAGAACCTTCGTTCAAAATCCCGGATAGAGATAACTCTGGGCTAAAAACAGGAATCAAGAAACTTCTTCATATCCTTAGGGAGAGCGCTGCGGATAACTATTTTCTTAAAGGTAAAGGGGTGCTTGAACTCAATACCCTGACTGTGCAGGCACACTCTCTTGTTGTATTTCACTAAAGCGTCTCGGCGCAGAAAAAATTTACTTTCTCCCACTAAAGGGTGGCCAATTCTCTTAAAATGGAGCCTTATCTGATTTTTTCTTCCCGTGAAAGGATTAACCTTAACTACAGTGAAGTTAGAATATCTCTCAACAACCTCAAAATTGGTTATGGCAGGCTTGCCCTTGAGGGTTAATCTTATAGAGCCTCTATTCTGGGCAAGGACTCCCTGGACAAAAGCCAAATAAATCTTCTTTATCTTTCTGTTTCTGAATAATTCCATAATCTTTCTCTGAGCTTCTTTGGTCTTGGCAAAAATGATTGCTCCTGAGGTTTCTTTGTCCAAACGGTGGCAGGCGAAAACTTTGAAATGTTCACCCCTCTTCTTTAATTCCCTATTGAGTATCTCTTCTAAACTCACTTCAGAAGGAGAATAAGAAACGCTAAGAACTCCGGGAGGCTTATCAACTATGTAAAAGTATCTGTCTTCGTAAAGAACCTTGATTTCTCTGGATTTCATTTCTCGAAAACCCTACAAACATCTTTCGCGTCAAGGAACTTAAATTCTCCCTCCTTAAGATTCCCCAACCTTAATCCTCCGATTCTTATCCTTTTCAAATCTGAAACTCTGTATCCCAAGGATTGGAAGAGTCTACGTAAGTGCCTTTTCTTGCCTTCTTGAACCACAACCCTCAAAAGAGAACCCCTGTATGAAGATTCAATGACTACCTTTTTTACTCTCAAGATATCTTGGGCATCCTTTACCCCCTTTCTAACTTTAGAAATATCGCACTTTCTAAATGGGGGGTGAACCTCAAGGAGGTATTCCTTTTCTACCTGAAATCTGGGGTGCAAAACCCTGTTGGCAAAATCTCCATCATTGGTAAGAATAAGCAGACCTCTTGTATTCTTATCAAGCCTTCCTACAGGATAAAGCCTGCCGCATCGTGGGGGAAACAAAGCGGTTATATTCTTGGAAGCAAACTTATCTTTAAGGGTGCATATGAACCCTGCAGGCTTATTAAGAATTGCGTAGACCTTTTTGAGGGGAACAATTTTTTTATTGTCAACTTCAACCGTCTGGTCTTCCTTAATATCTAACCAAGGAAACTTCGCTACTATGCCGTCAACTTTAACTCTGCCTGCGAATATATACTCGTCAGCTTTTCTGCGGGAACACAGACCACACCTGCTAATGTAAAGATTAAGGCGCATTGTTAAGGCAGGTATTGCCTTAGGAAACTACTTTGTAAACTTTATCCTTAGGATGGACTTTGGAGATAACTTTTATCCCTACCAAATCGCCCTTTTTTGCTTCCTGAACATTTTGGTGTTCTACCTGCATAGAACTCACTTCCTGAGTAAAATCATCGTGGACGCCTCTAACGTGGATGGTATCTCCAACTTTAAGGGTATCGCTCAGAGAAATAATAGCCACGCTAATCTTATTAAAATAATGCGTAACCTCCCCAATTTCTTTCTCTTCCATCACCCACCTCCTTTATGAATTAACGCCCAGAATAAAACTTGCCACGCTAAAGTATATAGCAACTCCAAACACATCTACAATAGTCGCCAAAAGCGGAGAAGACATCAATGCAGGGTCGAGTTTCATTTTTCTGAAGATTAAAGGCAGACTCGCTCCTATAAGGGTAGAAAGCACTACGGTGAAACACATAGATATTCCTACACTTACGCTCAACAGCCAATGCCCTATTTGCAACAAGGCTCTCAACAAACCAAACACCCCCATAGCCAGACCAATAACCACACCCATAAAAGATTCTCTCCATATTACCTTAAAGAAATCCTGGGGTTTTAAATCGCCTGTAGCCAATCCTCTTATTATCATAGTAGCAGACTGGGTGCCAGCATTTCCCCCGGTAGCCACCAGAATTGGCAGGAAAAAAGTAAGGGAAACCATCGCCTGAATGGTGGAAGAAAATTTTTGCATCACCACTCCTGAGAATGACTCTAGGACTACCAAAACAAAAAGCCAGAATATCCTCTTCCAGGCGACTTCCACAAACGAAGCCTCCATATAAGGTTTCTCCACCGGAAGCACAGCAGCAATCTTCTCGAAATCCTCTGTAGCCTCCTCTTCCAAAACATCTACTAAATCGTCAAAGGTGATTATCCCCAAAAGTTTTTCCTTTTTGTCTACGACCGGCAGAGCAAAAAGGTCATAGTCTTTAAATATCTTTACTGCCTCCTCTTTATCTGCATAAGCATCTATCTTTATTACATTGGTATCCATTATATCTCTTACCAGTTTCTTGGGGGGTGCTAAAACCAGACTCTTCAAGGAAACCACCCCTATAAGACGCTTGTTTTCATCGAGGACATAACAATTATAAATAGTCTCCTTCTCTAAACCTACCTTCCTTATATGTTCCAAAGCCTGCTGGACAGTCCAGCTCTCCTGCAGCTGCACAAAATCCGGCGTGATTAACCTGCCTACAGAATCTTCAGGATAATTTAATAACTGAATAGCAAGTTGCCTTTCCTGTGGGGAAAGAAGAAAAAGCAATTTCTTCACCAATTCCGCAGGCATATCTTCAAAAAGGGCAGTCCTTTCGTCGGGCGACATCTCTTCCAAAATATTCTTTCCTTCCTGCAAAGGGATAGTCTTAAGAATATCTTCCTGCAGGTCATGGGGCAGGTACTCGAAAACTTCGATACACTTTTGGGGCTCAAGAAGTCTGAAAAATATTAGCTGCAAGCGGGGTTTATTTACCTTAGTTATTATGGTGGCTGCATCCTCAGGATGCAGAGAATTAAGGATTTTCTTAACCTCCTCAAACTTCCTTTCTTTTATAAGCTCTTTTATTTCAGGCAAAGCGATATTCTCTAACATAATATAAGTAGTTTATTTTAAAAACTCCTGAATGTCAAAACATACTTTAATTTGACAAAAAGGTTCAACTTTAGTGTCAAATTAAAGGGGGTTTATTTGACATTAAAGTCCGACTGTTTTGTCAAATTAGGGAGAACAGAGAAAAACCTGAGTCTGGGGGTCGGATTTTATTATTCTGAAGGAAACCTGGGAGAGCCTATCTCTTACAATCTTACTAAAATCCTTGCCCTTACTCCTTTGAGGCAAAGGGACATAGTGAAGAAGCCTGCCCCTCTTTTTAAGGACTCGATGCAATTGGCGGTAAAAATCCAGAGAAAACAACTGCGGGGCGAGTTTGTAAGTTGGCGGGTCATGAAGAACGCAGTCAAAAAAGCCTCCGGGGAACTCAGAAATAGCCTTTGCGACATCTTTATTCGCCAGGATTATATTGTCTTGGGAAAATAAAGGTTGAGAAACAGGGTTTAATCTGGCCAAAAATAAGATATTCTTATCCTTCTCAAAAGTGTAAACCTTGTCCGCCCTCCTTGAAGAAATAATAGCGGTATACCCTAAACCGCCACAGGTATCTAAAACTATCCCTCTTGGCCTTAAGATATCGACTTTTTCTTGGGCATCCTTTAAAGGGCTTGAATGTTTTATCCTGTGCATAGGGACAGAACCAATACTTACTGACGGCCAATCAATAGTGGGTATAAGACGGTAAAAGGTATTAGTCTCCTGAGAAAAAAAAGCCACAGGAAGTAAGTCGTCATTCTTGGCAAGATAACAAAAATTGGGCTTTATCTTCTTTTTAAGGCTGATGCGGTTTTTCCCCAGAAATACATAATCTTTTTCAAACCTTGCCTTTACTTTTCTTTCGCCAAAATCTATGTTTATAATGCAATGGGAATACCCCTGGCTGAACCAGAAAAGAATCTGGTCCCACTCCTTTAAGGTAATAATCATCTTAAAATATATTTCTCAAAGGGGAGGTTTTCGTCAGGCTCAAGATATACCCTCGAAGAGTATTTTTTTTCTATATTTAGAAGTTCGCTCTTCCACTGCTTCTCTATATATTCCTTAATGCGGGGGTTAACTCTTATACTAACCCGAGAGGAATTTTTTGCAGAAATATAATCTCTAAGTTTTGACACCAAATCCATACCTATTGCATATAAAGAACGGACCTTGCCGCTCCCTTCACAATAAGGGCAATCCTGAAGGAATATAGTCTCTGGACCCTTGCGGGTCCTGCGGCGAGTCATCTCTACTAAACCTATGGGGGAATAACTTACAATCTCTGTTTTGGCTCTATCCTGGTTGAGATAACTCCTTAAGATATTCAACAGTTTATCTCTATGGAGCCTGTTGTGCATATCTATAAAATCTATTACTACTATTCCTCCAATGTCTCGCAATCTTAGTTGTCGGGCAATCTCCTTAGCCGCCTCTTTGTTGACCAAGAACGAAGCCTCCTCTTGAGAAAGGTTGGTCTTGAAACTTCCGCTGTTGACATCTATAGAAGTTAGAGCTTGGGTCTTCTCAATAATAATATAACCTCCGCATTCTAAACGTATCCTTCTGCTAAACACCTCCTTCATCTGGTTGCTTACACCAAAGAACTCAAAAAGAGGATAAGGCCGTTCATAGTAAAATATTCTTTTCTGGAACTCAGGAAAAAATGTCTGGGAAAATTTTTTTATCCTCTTAAAATCTTCTAAACTGTCTATATAAATCTCTGAAATATCAGAAGATATATAATCTCTCACTACCCTCAAGACCAAATCATATTCTTCATAAACCAAAGAAGGCGCTTTAAGCCTCGATGAACGGTGCTTTATCAACCTCCAAAGGTTCAATAAATACTTATAATCTGCAATTATCTTTTTTCTGTCCTGACCTTCAGAAAAGGTGCGGGCAATCAAACCACAATTCTCAGGCAAGGGTAACTTCCTGATAATATTCTTGAGCCGACTTCTTTCAGAAAGGTCCTCTATTTTTTTAGAAACTCCAAAGTGGTGCGAACCGTATATGAAGACCAAGGTGCGGGAGGCCAAAGTTATATGGGAAGTTAACCTTGAACCTTTCCTTTCGTAAGGGTCTTTTATTACCTGCACTAAGATTTCTTTGCCTTTAGTAATGGCTGAGTTCCTAAGCTTCCTACGAGGGAAAAAGAGCTTCCTAAACCAACTTTCCTCTTCTGCTTCTTCTTCAATCTTAAGTATCTGATTTAAATCAGACAGATATAAAAAACCTTTCCTGGCTAAACCCACATTTACAAAGCAGGCACCCACTGACGGCTTTATATCTTCTACTACACCCTTATAAATATTTCCTACCAAAGTTTTCTCTTCCTTGGTTTCAACAAAATAATCCTCAAGTCTACCCCTCTCTAATACGGCTACCTGTATGAGTTTGTCCTTGCAAGAAATAAGAACGCTCTTTTTTACTCTTTTTTGCAAGATAACCTCACTCCTTCGGGTAAATTCTTGTTCATAGAACTTAAAAAATCTTCAAGGGGGATATCTTCCTTCAAGTAAAAACAAACCTCTGCCTCTGAAACTTCCTCCCCCAGTTTATAAGCTTTTTTGAAACTTATCTTAGGACGGGGACTAAACCCTTTAGTTAAATAGTAAGGAAGGTCTGCCCTCCTTAAAGCCCTCATAAAAAGCCGATATAAATCAAGATGGGAGATATACTTCATCAATCCTGTTTTATTGTAGAAAACTTCTATTTTGTAATACTCGACCATCTTGTCGAAGACCTATTATAGAAAATTATTGTTAACGTGCAAGTTGTCGGAAGGGCAAATAAAAATCTAATTTATTCCTGTTACTTAAACAATAACTTTCTAATTCTGGACAAAAGTTTATCCTTATAAGAATAATTCCCTTTAAGAATTTCGAGAGGCGAATAGATTATCACTATATTCTTCTGCATTTCAATTCTATTGCTTCTTCTATCGTAAAAATATACTTTTATCCCCATCACAGAGGAATATCTTTTATCATCCCTTACCATTCTTATAACCTTTTCCTTGGGCTTACTGCTAAGCGCCTGAATGCTCTTCAGAATATGCCCTGTGAGGCCCAATCCCAGAATTTTATCTGCGCGAATACTTAGAAGAGGGAAAGGAAGGCTACGTAAAAAGACATCCTCCTTTTCTGCCTCAGGTATATCTTCTACATATATCAATATGACGGCCTCTGTTCCCAACGCTTCGCTTAATTTCTTCAATTCCTCTAAAGACAAATCCTTTATATATATTCCTCGAGGTTTTTGAATACTTTTTCCATTCTCAGACTCAGAAGATTTCTCTTCTTTACTCGACTCAGAGATTTCTTTTTCTTCTACCTCGCTCACTATTTTCTCGCCCTTATCATCTCTTTT
>CAYNIO010000042.1:0-9706 GCA_964397495.1 uncultured Planctomycetia bacterium | reverse complement strand
TTACCTAAGAGTTTGTCTGCGCCTGAAAAATCTAATACAGTGCGCGAGTCTACTTTAGAAGCCACCTTAAAAGAAATTCTAGCGGGGAAATTGGCTTTTATTACGCCGGTAATCACATCCACAGAGGGTCTTTGTGTGGCAAGAACCAGGTGTATCCCCACGGCCCTTGCCAGTTGCGCCAGCCTCTGGATGCTAGATTCTACCTGTTCTTTTGAGGTGAGCATGAGGTCTGCCAATTCGTCTATAATGATTACTATATAAGGAAGGCGAAAATTTTTCTTGTTGAGGATTTCTATATTGCGCGCTCCTTCCTCTGCCAAGATTTTATAGCGCGATTCCATCTCCTCCACAGCCCAGTTTAAAGCACGAGAGGATTTATTTACATCTGATATTACCGGGCACAAAAGGTGCGGTATATCACTGAAAAGGGAAAGTTCTACCATTTTAGGGTCTATAAGAATAAATTTCACCCTGTTGGCAGGGGCTTTGAAGAGGATAGAGGATATTATGCAGTTTATACACACAGTTTTTCCTGAGCCGGTGGTGCCGGCTATGAGCAGGTGGGGCATACTGCCCAGATTAGCGATTACTGGTTTTCCTGAGATGTCTTTGCCCAGCCCCAAGGTGAGGAACGAAGGGTGATTTTTGAATTGAGGTTCGTCCAGAATTTCTTTGAGGTAGACTATATGTTTCTGAATATTAGGGACTTCTATGCCTACAGTCCCTCTTCCTGGCAAAGGCGCCACTACCCTTACCGAAGGAGCTTTAAGAGCCAAGGCAATATCCTCGCTTAGGGAGTGTATTCTCTGCACTTTAGTTCCTGGAGCCAGATTCAACTCATACAATGTTACTGTTGGTCCGCGGTCTATATTTACAACCTCAGAGTTTACGCCAAAATCTTCCAGAGTTTCTTTAAGTATGCGGGCGTTTTCTTTAAGGTTTTCTGTTATCTTGCGTTGAGAGAGCGGGGGAGGAGAGTTAAGCAGGGATGTAGGAGGAAGAAGGTGGGTATCTGCTGCTGGGGGCTCTTTTTGAATAAAGGAGGAGGCTTTCACACTTTTTTTGTTGGAGTTTAAGTCAACTTCCTTTTTGGAGACAGTAATTTTTGGCGAGGGAGATGGTTTTTTCTTAATGAGTTGAATTTTGGTTTCAGTAATTCTGTTAGATATTTTAGTGGCAGGGTTTCTTTGTATTCTTACAGAGGTTTTTTTAGGTTTCAAAGGAGGTATTTTTTTATAAACAGTATACATAAAATTTAAGAATTTTGTAATTATAGCCAGGCCAAAGAGAGATACAGTCGTTAATCCTAAAAGAGTAGTGCTCACCAGAAATCCTCCGATTTTGCCAAAGTAAGTATAAAGGAAATGACTTAGAGACCATCCCAAAAGACCCCCGACCTTAAAGGCTTGATAGCGGTTTTCAACGAAGATAAATGAACCTAATCCTGAAACCAATACGAAAAAAAAGATATAAAAAATAATCCTTGAGGATTTAGATTCCACCAATCCTTCGGGGAGGCGTATACTGCTGAAGGCCTGCTCCAAGCCTTTCGCCATAAAGAGAAGAGGTATGAGTATAGAGCACTGTCCAAGTAAGAATATAGCCCCAAATCCGAGGTATGCTCCAAAATAACTTACAAAATTTTTAGGGGGTCTATTGTAATGAGTTTCAAGGAAAGAAATATCTTGAGGAGTGTAGGAGATTATGCTTAAGAATAGCAATAGCCCCAAGCATAAGTATACAAAGGCTTTAACCTCGCTTATCAGAGCCTTGCGCATCTGCTTGTTTTTTGCTTAGGGTGATTCTCCCCAAGTCATCAACCCCTATGACTTTTACCCGTACCCTGTCCCCTACTTTTAAGAAATCTGAGACATTCTTTACATATTCATCAGATATTTCAGAGATATGGATTAGGCCGCTTTTTCCAGGCAGTATTTCACAGAAGGCTCCAAAGTTAGTTATGCGTGTGATAGTTCCTTCATAAATATTCCCTACCTCCACATCTTCTACGAGGCCTTTCAGTATCTTTAGGGTTTTCTCTTGGGATTCTTTGTCGGGGGTAGATACAGTTACTTGGCCATCGTTTTCTATGTCAATCGTTGCCCCTGTTTGGGAGATTATCTTGCGTATAGTTTTGCCTCCTGGGCCTATGATATTTCCAATCTTTTCAGGGTCTATTTTGAGGATTGTTATTCTGGGGGCAAGGGGAGATATTTGAGGCCGGGGTTGGGAGATAGTCTGGCACATTAGTTCCAATATTTTCTCTCGGGCAGATTTTGCCTGCTTGAGCGCTTCTTCTATTATCTTAAAACTAAGGCCGAGATTTTTTACGTCTACTTGAACGGCAGTTATCCCTTCTTTTGTGCCTGCAACCTTAAAATCCATATCTCCACAGTGGTCTTCGATGCCTGCGATGTCTGTAAGGATTACATAATTTTCGCCTTCCTCTACAAGACCCAGGGCAATTCCTGCTACATGTTCTTTTATAGGTACTCCTGCATCCATAAGGGACAGGCTTCCTGCACAGACCGTAGCCATACTGGAGGAGCCATTAGATTCTAAGATTTCTGATACCACCCTGATAGTGTAGGGGAAATCCTCTTTTGAAGGTAGGACTGCCTGGAGGGCCTTTTCGGCCAGGTTTCCATGCCCTATCTCTCTGCGTGAAGGGCCTCTTAAAGGTTTTATCTCGCCTACACTGAAGGGAGGGAAACTATAATGGAGCATAAAGTGTTTGAATGTTTCTCCTTCCAAGGCATCTATTAACTGCATATCTTGAGTAGTGCCCAAGGTTGTTACGGCTAAAGATTGGGTTTGTCCGCGGGTGAAGAGACTGGAGCCGTGGGTTCGGGGAAGGACGTTTACCTGGCAACTTACAGGTCTTAAATCTTGAGGCTTTCTTCCGTCAGGCCTTTTGAGGGTTTCCAGAATATTTTTGCGTACCATTCCTTCCTGAATTTTGTACAAAGCAAGCTTTACCTTTTCTAATTCCTCCTCGCCGAACTTATCTTTTAATTTTTCTTTGCCTTCTTCTACCAAGAGGTCGAAATTATTTAACCTTTCGGTTTTGTCTGCAATAGCAAGATTTTCCATAATCTTATCTTCAAACTCTGTTTCTAAAACTTCTAACATCTGCGGAGGAATATCTTGAATAATAGGTTCTCTTTTAGGCTTTCCAAAGAGTTCTCTCAGTTTTTTCTGCAGTTTAATAATCTCTTTGTTTTGTTCGTGGGCAAATTTTAAGGCCTCTAATAACAATTCTTCTTGTAGAGAACAAGCCTTCGTTTCAACCATCACTATTTTTTCTTCTGTTGAAGCACACACTAAATCCAGAAGGGATTCCTCCCTTTCCTTGTAAGTGGGGTTGAGAATAAAATTGCCGTCTATATAACCTATCCTGCAGCAACCTATAGGTGTATGGTAAGGTATGTCAGATATAAAAAGAGCAGAGCTTGCTCCTATAACTGCTAAAATATCAGGGTCATAATCTTTGTCTGCAGATACGACAGTCGCTATAACTTGTAATTCTTGAGAAAACCCTTTTTTGAAGAGGGGGCGTATAGACCTGTCGATAAGTCGGGCGCTCAGAATTTCATTTTCCGATGGTCTGCCTTCCCTTTTAAAGAAGCCCCCTGGTATTCTTCCTGCCGCATAGGTCTTTTCCAGATACTCCACTGTAAGGGGCAGGAAGTCTAGTACGCCTTCGCGAGGCGTCCGCGACATGCAACTGCTCACCAATACTACTGAGCCTCCATAGCGCACAGATACTGCGCCGTTTGCCTGGCGCATCAACTCTCCGGTGGAAATTTCTAATTCCTCCCTGCCAAATTTACAGATAACCTGATTTTTTTGCATAGATTATTTTCTGAGGCTTAGTTCTTTGATAATTTTCTGATATTTTTGGGGGTCATGTTTTTTAATATAGTTGAGGAGCCTGCGCCTTCTACCTACAAGCATAAGCAAACCTCTACGAGAATGAAAGTCCTTAGAATGCTTTTTAAAATGTTCGGTAAGGGTATTTATTCTCTCTGTGAGGATGGCTACCTGCACAGCGGCAGAGCCTGTATCTTGAGGGTGTTCTTTGAATTTCTCTATGAGGCTTCTCTTTTTCTCTTTGGTAATAGACACCTTTTTTCACCTCCTTGTAAAGCAAAACAAGTATACCACTCTTAAATGCCGGCGTCAAATTATCAAAAAATGGCGGATATTTAGTTTTTTCTTTTTTACGAGTTTTTAGGCAAGATGTTTACAAAAAGATTTTAAGAGTTATAATCTTTAGCAAAAGGAGGTGGAAAAAATGAGGAGGCTGGTTTTAGGAGGCGTACTCTTCATTTTGTGTGCAAGCAGTCCTCTTTTCGCTGCAACCCTTAAAGAGTTCTCCTTTTATACGGGGAGAGGAATAGCTGATATTAGAGAGAAGGGAGATTATGAAGTGGTAATTTTAGGGCTAAGATTTGGGTTTGATATGAATCCCTTATTTAGGAATAGAATAAAGGGGCTGTTTACCTTTAATATTGAGCCATTTTTAAGCCCGGTAATAAACCCGGACAACAATCTTGAATTCGGTTGTCATTTCATGCTTAGATACGGTTATCGATGGGAGAAATTTATGCCTTATGTAGAGGCAGGCACAGGGTTTATGTATACCACCCAGCATGTGCGTGAACAGGGGACCCAGTGGAATTTTTCTTCCCAGGGAGGGGTCGGTTTTTATTATTTTTTCAAGGACGATTTAGCATTGAATATTGGTTATAGATACCGGCATTTCTCCAATCTTTCTGTAGAAGAACCCAATGGAGGAGTGGACCTCAATAACGTTATAGTAGGGATATCCTGGTTCTTTGATTGATTTCATTCTTATAAGAAGAGTAATTATGGACTCTCCAGAGAAGATTAAATGGTATTATCGAAGATGCCCGTTCCTATTCTTGCTCTTTCTTGTTTTGGGGTACTTGGGTCTGCCTTTGCTTTTTAGAAGCCCCGCTTTTAAGAGGCCTTACAAGGTTGTCCTTGCCTTATTAGTTCTGCTTTATACGTTTTTTCTTGTTAAATCAACCTATTATTCGGGAGAGGAATTACTCGATTTCCTAAGACAATTTGGCGTGCAGAATACAAATTTCTGATTTTTAGATAGCAATAATGTTTGAAATAAAGAATCTGCAGGTTTCTATTAATGGCAGAAAGGTTATAGAAGATGTGGGTTTCAAGATTGATGAGTCCCAAGTTCTTGTCCTTTTTGGGCCCAACGGCAGTGGCAAGACTTCGCTGCTGAAGACTATTTTAGGTTTTTCTGGTTACAAGATAGAGAAGGGCGAAATCTTATTTTTAGGAAGAAAGTTGAATAATATGCCTACCGAGGAGAGAGTAAGGTTAGGTATGGGTATTATGTTTCAGCACCCTCCCAAGATAAGAGGGGTAAGGCTTGAGCAGATTGCCAGATTTTTAAGCAAAAAAGAGTCAGAAATAGAAGAATTGGCAAATAAATTGTCTTTAAAAGAGCATCTGCACCGCGAGATAAATTTAGATTTTTCGGGGGGAGAGATGAAACGCTCAGAGTTATTCCAGGTCCTTCTTCAGAAGCCGAAACTCCTCCTTTTAGATGAGCCCGAGTCAGGGGTGGATATAGAAAATATATCCATTATGGGAGGAGTTTTAAGAAAGTATCTTGAGAACAGCAATGCAGGTGCTTTAATCATTACCCACACCGGTTATATTCTGGATTATATACCTGCGCACAAAGCCTGTGTTTTAATTGAAGGAAAAATCTGGTGCGCAGGCCAGCCCCAAGAGATTTTTGAGACCATAAGAAAGAGCGGATACGAGAAGTGTAAGGAGTGCAAATGCCCCAAGACTTAAAAAATATATATCCTAAAGAAGATTTAGAAAAACTCTCGTCATCAGGAATGGATGTGGGGGAAGAGTTCCGTTCAGGGAGTTTCCTCCAGGAAGATGAAAATATAGTCTTAAGTCGTGCATTGAGCCCTCAATTAGAGATACTTTCTATAGAAGAGGCTTCTAAAAATCCTCAGTATCAATGTTATTTGGGGAAGGCCTTTAGGGCTTTGAATAAGGATTTCCCTAAAGATACAAGGGGCGGCTATTTTATAAGGGTAAAGAAGGGTGCCCAGGTTAAATTTCCTGTGCAGGCATGTTTGTTTCTTCGCAAAAGCAACTTCCAGCAGAGAGTCCACAATATTATAATCGTTGAGGAAGGGGCAAAACTGTATCTTATAACTGGGTGCAGTGCTTCCAAGTCCTCTCACGAGTCTTTTCATCTGGGAATTTCAGAATTTTTTGTTAAGAAGGGGGGTTATCTTAATTTTACTATGATTCATTCCTGGAAAGAAGACATATCTGTAAAACCTATGAGTATAGCCTTGGTTGAAGAAGAGGGCATTTTTATTTCTAATTATATTTGTCTCAAGCCAGTTAAAGAGATAACTATGTATCCTACGGCAGTTTTGCAGGGTAAATATTCCCGTGCAAGTTTCAATTCTCTTATACTTTCTCACCCATCTTCCTTCCAGGATATAGGTTCGCGGGTGATATTTGAAGAGGAGTATACATCTGCGGAGATAGTTTCTCGGGCAGTAAGTCTGGGAGGAAAGATTGTTGCCAGAGGCCATTTAAAAGCAGAGGCAAAAGATGTTAAGGCACATTTAGAATGCAGAGGTTTGATTATTACACAGGAGGGCGTAATCCACGCCATACCCGAGTTAGAGACAAATTTTAGAGATGTTGAACTTTCCCATGAGGCTGCCATTGGTAAGATAAGCAAGGAAGAAATAGAGTATTTATGTTCAAGAGGATTATCTAAGAACCAAGGGCAGTCAATAATAATTAGGGGTTTTATGGATGTAGAGATATTGAATCTGCCCGAGATATTAAAGAGGGAAGTGGAGGATTTGGAGGAAAAAACCCTGAAGTCGTCTTTATGAGGCAAGGCATTTAGAAAGGAGGAGGGAGTGAAAAAATACCGCTGTAAAGTTTGCGGTTATATCTATGACCCCCAAAAGGGCGATTCAAATTCCGGTATAAGCGCAGGAATTTCTTTTGAGGATTTGCCTGAAGGTTGGGTATGTCCTGTTTGCGGGGTAGGCAAAGATGAGTTTGAGGCAGTGGAAGAATAGGAAAGGAGGATGTTATGGGGACAAAAGGAAAAGAGATAGTAGGGGTAGAGCTGGAGAAATTAATTGAACTGTTGAATAAGGCCTACGCTGATGAGTGGCTTGCCTATTACCAGTACTGGGTGGGCGCAAAAGTTGCCCAGGGTATGATGAGAGGGCCTGTAGCACAGGAACTTGAGGAGCACGCAGGAGATGAATTGAGGCATGCGGGCATGCTGGTAGGGAGGATTTTACAACTGGGAGGTACTCCTCTGCTTGAACCTGAGGATTGGTATAAAAACACAAATTGCGGGTATGATGCGCCTGCCAACCCGGATGTTAGAGTTCTTTTAGAGCAAAACATAAAGGGAGAAAGATGCGCCATAGAGGTCTATAAGAAGATAGCCGATTTTGTGAAAGACAAAGACCCCATTACTTACAATCTGGCAATTGAAATTCTTGGGGACGAGGTGGAACACGAGGATGATTTAGAAACAATAAAGAAAGATATAGAAACTAAAGGTTAATATTCCCGTAGGGCAATCTGTCTCTGATAGAAATTAGGATAAGGCAGGAAAGGAGGTGCGATGCCAAGCAATATATTCGCACTCGACGAAATTCTAAAGTTGGCGATTGAGATAGAAAACAACGGTAGGGAATTCTATATCAATATGTCTGAGAGAGTCAGTGAGGATGAATTAAAGAGAATTCTGAATTTTCTTGCCAGCGAAGAAGAAAAGCACAAGAAGGTCTTCGAAGACATACTTAAAAATCTTGACACCTCAAATATAGTAGAAAGTTATTCTGGAGAATACCAGGCATACCTGCGGGCTTTGGCAGATGAATGCGTATTTACTAACGATTTGGTTAAGCAAAAGGCCTCAGAGGGATTTAGCAGTTCCTTAGAATTGTTGATTTTTGCCTTAAGGATTGAGAAGGATTCCATAATTTTATATACTGAGATGAAGGATAAGGTTCTGAAGAAAGAGGAGGAGTTAAATAGAGTTATTGAAGAGGAGAGAAAGCATTTTGTAATGATAAGTGAGTTGAGGAACAAATATAAAGAAGAGAGATAACTAAGATAGATTTATTGCAGATATATGAAGAGCCCCCTTTCTATAGTAAATTTCCTCTCCACAGTTTCTCTTAGGAAGTGAGAAGGCAAATATAATAAGAAAACGCAGTTGTATTCTGTTTTTAGAATAATGATTATTTTATAATAATTATTATTGACAAATATCTTTGCTTCGCTATAATATGTCTTCTATGGATGCAATTGAGATACTAAACAATAAAGGGATAAGAATTACTCCCCAGCGGTTGGCAGTATATAAGGTGCTTAAAGATAAATGCCATGCCACCGCGGAGGAAATCTACGAGCATACCAAAAAGGAATTTCCCATGATGTCTTTTGCTACAGTTTATTCAATTCTGGAGTTGTTTAAGGAGAAAGGTTTGGCTGAGGAGATAAAGATAGACTTTAATAAATCTACCTTTGATATTAGGACCGATGGACATCACCATTTTATGTGCAAGAATTGCGGCAGGATATATGATATAGATATACCTCCCTGCGACACTTTAGCCAAGGGCAGGATAAATGGCCACAGGATTGAGAGTTTCCAGGGGTATTTTTATGGAGTATGCAAGGAATGTGTTGAGAAAGACCGTCATCAAGCGTCGGGGAGAATAAATGAAAGGCAAAAATAACAGATATCTAATTAGGCGGTTTTTTCCGCGCACCCTGTTTGGACTAAAACAGTTGGAGGTATGGGCGTGAAGATAGAACTGGCAGAAGACCTTTATTACGTAGGCATAAAGGACTACAACAGGAGGATGTTTGATGTCCTTGCGCCCTTGCCGAAGGGCACGAGTTATAATTCTTATCTTATCAAAGGAGAAAGACCTGTTCTCATTGATACGGTAAACCCGGGGTTTGAAAAGCAGTGGCTGGAGAATATAAAAGAGGTGATAGACCCCACAAAAATTGCCTACCTTGTTATGCACCATGCAGAGCCCGACCATGCGGGTTCTATTTCTTATTTTATGGGTTTAAACAGTAAGGTAAAACTTATCACTTCCCCTCAGGGCAAGGAATTGGCTCAGAGATTTTATAGGGTTCCCGAAGAGAGGATAATTTCTGTGAGAGACGCAGAGGAGATTGGCTTAGGGGGCAGAAAAATAAGATTTATTCTTGCCCCTATGCTTCACTGGCCTGAGACAATGTTTAGTTATCTGGGGGATACAGGTGTTTTATTCCCCTGCGATTTTCTGGGTTTCCATACAGCCGAGGGTTTTTTCGATGTAGATTATGAGAATTTGGAGTTTGAGGCCAAAAGGTATTACGGCGAGATTATGATGCCTTATTCATCTTTTGGAAGGAAGGCTTTAGATAAACTTGAAGACCTGAAGATAAATTTAATATGCCCCAGCCACGGTCCTGTCCACAAGGAGCCCTGCAGGATTATGGAGCTTTATAGAAGATGGACTGCAGGAGAGGTTTCAGAAAAGGTGCTGATGATATATGTAAGTATGTGGAAGGATATTGAGAAGATGGTCGATTATTTAGAAAGTATATTTATTGATAGGTGTGTAAAGTA
>CAYNIO010000041.1:5335-10056 GCA_964397495.1 uncultured Planctomycetia bacterium | reverse complement strand
AGGCAAATACCTTCCTCAGAGGAGGCTTACCAATTTTGACCTGGAGAAAATGGTAGATACCTCTGATGAGTGGATAACCACACGGACAGGCATCAAGGAGAGGAGGATAGTATCTGAAAACGAGGCCGCTTCAGACCTTGCTTATCAGGCGTCTAAAGTCGCCCTTAAAAGGGCAGGTTTGAAACCCACAAATTTAGAATTGATAATTGTAGCCACCATTACCCCGGATACTCATTTTCCTTCTACTGCCTGCCATCTGCAGAGACTATTAAAGGCTAAGAATGCCTGTTGTTTTGATGTTAGCGCTGCCTGTGCGGGATTTGTGTATGCTTTGGTAGTGGCTCAGAGTCTTATATCTTCAGGGGTTTACAAAAATGCTTTGGTTGTAGGAAGCGAGGTACTTTCTTCCATTACTGACTGGGAAGACCGTTCTACCTGCGTGTTATTTGGTGATGGGGCAGGGGCGGCAGTCTTGGCACCTTCGAGGAGCAAAGGAATTCTCTCCAGTTATCTAGGCGGAGACGGCTCTTTAGGAAATCTTTTAATCCTGCCTGCAGGAGGTTCAAGAATGCCAGCAACCCCAGAGACGGTAAAGAAAAAATTTCATTACATAAAAATGGAAGGAAGGGAACTTTTTAAGCAGGCAGTGCGTATTATGGTAGACGCGGCTCATAAGGCTTTGAAGAAGGCAGGACTGAAGGTTAAGGATGTAAGGTGGCTTATACCTCACCAGGCAAATTTGCGTATCATTAATGCTGTAAGCGATCGTCTGCACATCAGTAGGGAGCGAGTTTATGTGAATATACACCGCTACGGTAATATGTCTTCAGCCTCTACAGCCGTGGCTTTGTGTGAAGTCTGGGAGGAAGGGAATCTGCGTAAAGGGGATGTGGTTGTTTTAGATGCTTTTGGCGGAGGATTAGTGTGGGGGTCTTGCGTAATAAAGTGGGTTTATTAAGAGCAGTAAGTGGGTTATACATATGGATAGAGTAGGCTTTATCTTTCCCGGGCAGGGCGCTCAGTATGTGGGTATGGGTAAAAGTTTCTACGATAGTTTTAAAACAGCCCAGAATATTTTTGACGCCTCAGAAGAAATTCTAAAAATACCTCTTAAGGATATATGTTTTCAAGGGCCTTTGGAAATTTTAACATCTACCGTAAATTGCCAGGTAGGTATATTTGTTGTGTCTTGCGCAGTTTTGGAGGTTTTAAAAGAATTATTTCCTGGTTTAAAGCCTTCAATGGTGGCAGGTTTAAGTTTGGGGGAATACACCTCTTTATACGCCAGCAAGGTTCTAAATTTTGAGTCTGCCTTGAAACTTGTGCATAAGAGGGCCTATTTTATGCAGAAGGCGTCTGAGGAGTTTCCCGCAGGCATGGCTTCGGTTATAGGTCTGGATAAAGACTTGATTAACGAGGTTTGCAAAGAGTTTGATTTAGAAATAGCCAACATAAATTGCCCTGGCCAGATTGCAGTATCCGGTCCTAAAGAAAAAATTATTAAGTCTACAGAGGCCTTTAAGCAGAAGGGGGCAAAAAAGGTGGTAGTGTTGAATGTAAGCGGAGCCTTCCATTCCCGTTTTATGGAGAGTGCCCGTGCTAAATTATCCCAATATTTAGAGGAGATAGAATTCAAAGTCCCTTTCTGCGAATTGGTAAGTAATGTCAGCGCCCAACCCACACTAGACCCTAAAATTATAAAGAATAATCTTATAGAACAGATGACAGGAGTAGTAAATTGGCAGGGTTGCTGTCAATTTATGATAAGCCAAGGCATAGAATTATTTTTAGAGATTGGCCCAGGTAAGGTATTGAAAGGGCTTATGCGAAGAATCAGCCCCCAAGCAAAAGTTTTAAGCATTGGAGAGTTATCTGATGTAGAGAGCGTGAAAGAGGTGATATGAAAAATAGAGGAGGAAGGTTATGAGACTTGAAAACAGGGTGGGTTTAATTACTGGAGGTGCCCAAGGCATAGGGAAAAGTATTGCCCAGGCCTTTTGCAGGGAAGGAGCTACAGTGATTATTTGGGATATAAATGAGTTGAATCTTAAAACCACAGAGGAAGAATTCAGAAGCCAAGGGTTTGAGATTTTCTCTTATCAGGTAGACATCACATCTTCTGACCAGATAAGGAAAGCGGTTAACATTTGCCTTGACAGGTATAAAAAGATTGATATATTAGTTAACAATGCAGGCATAACCCAGGATAAGATATTCTTAAGAATGAGCGAAGAGGAATGGGATAAGGTCCTGGGTGTAAATCTGAAAGGTGCATTCCTGGTCTCCCGTGAAGTAGCCAGGATAATGATAAAACAAAAGGGCGGTAAGATTATCAATATCTCTTCTATAATAGGTCTTATAGGAAATCCTGGTCAGGCGAATTACAGCGCATCTAAGGCAGGGCTTTTAGGTCTTACCAGGACTTTAGCCAAGGAACTGGGTTCACGCAATATCACGGTTAATGCTGTATGCCCTGGATATATTGATACTCCTATGACCCAGAGGCTGCCTCAGGAGGTTAAGGATAAAATGTTGGAGAGGATTTATCTTGGCCGTTTTGGGAGTCCCCAGGATGTGGCTAATTGCTGCCTGTTTCTGGCAAGCAGCGAGGGAGATTATATTACAGGGCAGGCCATAGTGGTAGATGGAGGGCTTACTTTATAAAAGGAGGTTGAGATGGCTGTAGAGGAAAGAGTAAAACAGATTATTTCCGAGCAGCTGGGTGTTAAGCCTGAAGAAATTAAGCCGGAGTCTCATTTCATCGAGGATTTAGGCGCAGACTCTCTGGATACGGTAGAATTGGTTATGGCTTTAGAAGAAGAATTTGGCATTGAGATTCCTGATGAGGATGCCGAGAAGCTTACCACTGTAGGTGAGGCCATAAAGTACATCGAGGAGAAAGCCAAGCACAAGTCTTAAATATAAATATGTATGGAGCAAAGAAGAGTAGTAGTAACAGGCTTAGGTGTAGTATCCTCTATAGGAAGCACCCTTCCAGATTTCCATCGTGCCCTTTTAGAGGGGAAGAATGGAATTTCCAGGATTTCCCAATTTGATTCTCAAGGGTTTGATTCACAGATAGCAGGAGAAGTTAAAGACTTCCAGCCTCCCGAGGAATTAATCCCTCCTAAGGAGAGGAGAAGGCTTTCGCGTTTTATTCAATTTGCCCTCTGGGCGTCCTTCTGCGCAGTTAATGATTCAGGATTGGATTTTTCCCTTGAGGACCCGCGCAAATGTGGGGTGCTCATTGGTTCAGGGATTGGTTCTCTGGAGTGGATAGAAAACCAGCATAAAATTCTTCTCAATAAAGGCCCCTCGCGGGTCTCGCCTTTTCTTATACCTATGCTCATTGTAAATGAAGCCTCAGGGTATGTGGCTATGTATTATCATCTTCAGGGTCCGAATCTCTGCGTGACTACGGCCTGTGCTTCAGGGTCTCATGCTATAGGCGAGGCTTTCAGGATTATAAAACATGGGGACGCCCAGGTTATGCTGGCAGGAGGCACAGAGTCTTGTATTACTCCCTTAGGGGTGGGAGGGTTCTGTAGTATGAAGGCGCTTTCTACAAGAAACCACCAACCCCATAAAGCTTCCCGGCCTTTTGATAAAGAAAGAGATGGTTTTGTTATTGCTGAAGGCTGTGGGGTGGTAGTTCTGGAGGAATATGAACATGCCCGCAGGAGAAATGCCCCCATATACGCAGAGATTGCAGGATATGGCGCAAGTTGCGACGCTTACCACATCACTGCCCCTGATCCTGAAGGAAAAGGCGCAAGTCTTTCTATGAAAAATGCCCTTAGAGATGCAAGGTTGAACCCAGAGGATATTTCTTATATAAATGCTCATGGGACATCTACCAATCTTAATGATAAAGTAGAAACTTTAGCCATAAAGAAGATATTTGGAGATTATGCTTATAAAATTCCAGTAAGTTCTACAAAGTCTATGACTGGTCATACTTTGGGTGCAGCCGGGGGTATAGAGTTTATAGTCTGCTGTCTCTCTTTGAAGCACGGTTTTATCTCTCCCACCATTAACTATGAATTCCCTGACCCTGACTGCGACCTCGATTATGTCCCTAATGTTCCTCGCCAAGCTCGCCTTAATGTTTGTCTCTCCAATTCTTTGGGTTTTGGGGGTCATAATGCTACCCTGATTCTGAAGAGAATCTAAGATGAGGCCGCTTTCCATAGGAGAAAAAATCATAAAGAGCCACACTTCCTCCAAAGATTTCTCTCCAGGAGATTTTCTTTTTCTTAAGGTAGATTTTACCTTAGCCAATGATGTTACCGCGCCTTTAAGTATTAAAGAGTTCAATAGAGCAAAGGTTAGAAAACTTTTTAGTAGAGAAAAAATCGCTCTCATTCCTGATCATTTTACCCCAGCCAAAGACATAAAGAGCGCCCAGAATGTGAAGGTTATGCGCCAGTTTGCTGCAGAGTATAAAATTAAGCATTTTTATGAGGTGGGTAGCTGTGGCATAGAGCACGCGTTTCTTCCAGAGAAAGGCCTTGTTAAGCCGGGCTGGGTAGTCGTAGGAGCAGATTCTCACACCTGCACTTATGGGGCTCTGGGGGCTTTAAGTTTTGGTGTGGGTTCAACAGATATAGCCTTTAGTTGGATTACAGGCAAGGTCTGGATAAGGATTCCCCGAAGCCTCCTTTTTATTTATACAGGCAGGCTAAAGAAATTCACTACTTCCAAAGATGTTATCCTTTACA
>CAYNIO010000041.1:0-5325 GCA_964397495.1 uncultured Planctomycetia bacterium | reverse complement strand
AAAGATTTAATTCTTAAACTTATCAAAATCTTAGGTGTAAATGGAGCAAATTATCGCCTTATGGAATTTAAGGGTCCAGTCGTTAAGAATATGTCTCAAGATGCACGTTTCACACTCTGCAATATGGCTATAGAGGCAGGGGCAAAATCAGGCATTATAAATCCTGATGAGGTGACTTTTGAATATTTAAGGAAGACAGCCAGAAATTCTAAGCCTCGCATTGAATACTTAAAGAATTTAAACAGCGATAAAGACGCCGAGTATGAGAAGGTTTATGAATGGGAGTTGTCTGAACTGGAGCCACAAGTGGCTTTGCCACATCTACCCAGTAATTGCAGGAATGCAGGTTCTGTTAAGATCAGCATTGACCAGGTAGTCATTGGTTCCTGCACCAACGGCAGGATTGAGGATTTAAGGCAGGCAGCCCTTATATTAAAGGGGAGGAAAGTGAATTCTCGGGTAAGGACACTCATTTTTCCCGCTACACCCAGCATACTTTTGCAGGCGGAAAGAGAGGGCCTCTTGGAGATATTTTTAAAAGCCGGTGCAATCGTTTCTCCTCCTACCTGCGGGCCTTGTCTGGGAGGGCATATGGGCATCCTTGCTGAAGGCGAAAGGTGTGTCTCTACCACAAACAGAAATTTTATTGGCAGGATGGGGCATCCCAAGTCCGAAGTATATCTTAGCAATCCCTATGTGGCTGCAGCCTCTGCTGTTAAAGGCAGGATTACTCATCCCCAGGAGGTAGTATAGTGAGGATAAAAGGAAGAGTATTTAGATTTGGAGACAATATCGACACGGATGTTATCATCCCTGCCAAATACCTGGTTTCATCTTGTCCCAGAGAATTAGCCCGGCATTGTATGGAGCCCCTAAGGAAGGAGTTATATAAGGAGGTAAAGAGGGGGGATATAATTGTAGCAGGAGATAATTTTGGTTGCGGTTCTTCTCGGGAGCATGCTCCTTTAAGCATTAAGGGTTTGGGTATAGGTTGCGTTATAGCCAGAAGTTTTGCCCGCATATTTTTCAGAAACGCTATAAACATAGGTCTACCCGTAATAGAATTGAGACAGGCTCACCATATCAAGGAGAAAGATTTATTGGAGATAGATTTCTTTAGGGGTAAAATAAGAAATATTACTCAGAATGAGGAGTATCTTTTTAAAGGGTATCCGCAATTCCTTATGGAGATTATAAAGAGAGGAGGACTTCTAAAATGGCTCAAAAATCATACAACGTTGCCGTAATCCCAGGAGATGGCACAGGGCCCGAAGTTATAGGCGAGGGCGTAAAGGTCCTTAAGGCATTGTCTGAGAAATTCGGCTTTAAACTGCAATTTGTTTTTTATGATTTAGGGGCCCAGAGGTATCTAGACACAGGAGAACTTCTGCCTCAGAGTGTGTTAGAGGAACTTGGGGGTTTTCAGGCTATATATCTGGGAGCCATTGGAGACCCCAGGGTTAAGCCTGGGATATTAGAGAAAGGAATACTTCTTAAGTTAAGGTTTCATTTTGACCAGTATATCAATTTGAGGCCGGTAAAACTTTATGACGCTCGATTCTGCCCCCTGAAGGACAAAAAGGAGCAGGATATAGATTTTGTGGTAGTAAGAGAAAACACCGAAGGTCTTTATTGCGGGACAGG
Source organism: uncultured Planctomycetia bacterium (assembly GCA_964397495.1). Classification (GTDB taxonomy): domain Bacteria; phylum Omnitrophota; class Gorgyraeia; order Duberdicusellales; family CBEUCJ01; genus CAYNIO01. The sequence goes on along the minus strand of CAYNIO010000041.1, from coordinate 3,681 downwards.
CGGTTTTTTAAGAAGGGGCACTCCCAATGAAGTCGCTGTCCAGGAGAGTGTAAATACTTATATGGGTGCGGAAAGGTGCATAAGGTATGCTTTTGAGTATGCAAGAAAGAGAAACAGGAAGAAGAGATTGACTTTGTGTGGCAAGACCAATGTTTTAACTTATGCCTTTGATTTATGGGAGAGAGTTTTTAATGAGGCGGCCAAGGATTATCCAGATATTCAGACAGATTATGCCCATGTAGATGCAGTCTGTATGTGGATGGTAAAAAATCCTGAATGGTTTGATGTGATAGTAACAGATAATATGTTCGGAGATATTATTACTGACTTAGGGGCCATAATTCAGGGGGGGATGGGGATTGCTGCCGGTGGTAACATTAATCCTCAAGGCGTAAGTATGTTCGAACCCATTGGAGGCAGTGCCCCCAAATATACAGGAAAGAACGTGATAAATCCTCTGGCGGCTATATGTGCAGGGGCGATGTTATTGGAGTTCTTAGGAGAGGAGGAAGCCTCCCAGAGTTTAGAAAGGGCAGTAGTGGAGGTGGTAAGGACAAAACTTAAGAGTCTGTCTGCGGGCAAAATGGGATATTCTACCCACGAGGTAGGAGATTTAGTAGTCAAATTCCTCTGATATGACACATTAATACCTGTTGTCAATCTGTCAGGTGGTATTTATGAAAAGGGTTAAGGTAGGAGTAGTAGGCGTAGGTGCAGTGGGCGTAGAGATGTTGAGGCTCCTTAAGAAGAGGAGATTTCCCTTGCAGGAATTGAGGGTTTTTGCCCGCAGGGAAAGAGATATAGTAATAGACCAGGATACCTACCATGTAGAGGCAATTACTGCCCAAGGATTTGAAGGTTTGGATTTAGCCCTCTTTGCTGGTACTGAAGGCGAGAAGGGTGCTAGTGTCCAATACGCTGCAGAGGCTATAAACAGGGGTTGTCTGGTTATAGACAATGGCGCAGATTTCAGGATGAAACCGGATGTACCCCTGGTAATTCCGGAGGTAAACCCCCAGGCTTTGAGGAAACACAAGGGTATAATATCTAACCCTAACTGTTCTACTATCCAGATGGTAGTAGCTATATTCCCCATATATAAGGAATTTGGAATAAAGAGGATAATTGTGAGCACTTATCAGGCTTCTTCAGGCGCAGGCAGAGGTGCCCAAAGGCAATTGTGGCAGGAGACAGGTGCTATTGTAGAGAAAATAAGCCAGAAATCTTTAAGTCTGCAGGAGGCAGATTTCCTGAAAGAGATCATCCTTGAAGAGGCAGATAAGGCTTTGCCACACCAACTTGCTTTTAATTGTTTCCCTCATATAGGAGGGTTTAAAGAGGATGGCTATACTTCTGAAGAATGGAAGATGGTTAAAGAGACCCATAAGATTCTGGGAGATTCTTCAATTCATATCAGTGCTACCTGTGTAAGAATTCCTGTGTTTAGGGGGCATAGCGAGGCAATATATATTGAAACTCACAAAAAAGTAGATTTGAACAAGGTTAAAGATATTCTAAGCAAATCTGCGGCAGTTAAACTCTTAGATTCTCCTCAAGACGATCTTTATCCCCAGCCTCTATTTTGTGCTAATAAAGAAGAGGTTTTTGTAGGCAGGATAAGGCTTGACCCTTTCAACCCTTACGGTTTATGGCTTTGGGTGGTTTCTGACAATCTTTGGAAAGGGGCAAGTCTTAATGCCATCCAGATTGCCGAAGTTCTCCTCAAGGAAGGCCTTCTTCTTAAGTAAGTTCCTTAATGAGAAATATAAGACTTGTTTTGGAATATGAGGGCACCTACTACCAGGGATGGCAGAAGCAGCAAAATACTCCTCATACTATACAGGCGATTTTGGAAAACACTTTGGAGGGGGTGGTGGGCCACTCTGTAAAGATTATTGGCGCAGGAAGGACCGATAGGGGTGTCCACGCTAAAAATCAGGTAGCCAATTTCTTTACCACTTCGCGCCTAAACCCCTACAATATAGAGAAGGCACTGAATGTGAGATTGCCTCAAGATATAAAGGTGAAGAAAGCAGAGGATGTGGATTTGGAGTTCCATGCCCGTTTCTGGGCTAAAGCAAAAACTTATAAGTATTTTATAATAAATTCAAGGACAGAGAATGTATTTTGGAAAAGATTTAGTTGGCATATTCCTTATAGGCTTGATTTGGAATTGATAAGGAAAGAGTCATTTTCTCTTTTGGGAAGAAATGATTTCCGTTCCTTTTGCGCTTCGGGTTTATCTGGAGATACTTTACGCACTTTGTATAGGATAGAAATAAGGAAAAAAGGGGAAATTGTTTCCATAGAGATTAAGGCCGATGGTTTTCTTTACAAGATGGCAAGAAATATAGTGGGCACCCTTGTAGATATAGGGAGGGGGAAAATCAATTTGCCTCTCAAGAAGATTTTAGAGAGCAGGGAACGCAGGTTCGCAGGAAGATGTGCTCCTCCTCAGGGGTTATTTCTATGGAAGGTAGAATATTAAGGCAAGGTTTCAATTGGGTGCTCTATGCATGGGCCCTGATATTTTTAGTCTTAATCCTGCAGATTTTTCGTGCACCCTCTTACCCTCAATTTTTGGATGAATATTTCCACCTGCAGCGGGCCTGGTCTTTAGAGCGTTTTGGGGGCTTTGCCTTAAGGGAATACCTTGAATATGCTCCTTCAGGCCGACCCAATCTTTACCCCCCTCTGTACCACCTTTTGCTATGGTTTGGGCACAGTATGGGATTTTCCTGGATAGGGATATCGCGTTTTTTTTCTGTGTTAATTGTGCCTTTCTTTTGTGTAGTATGCCTCTATGTATTTAGCAAAGGGGTATCTTCGCGTTTTTCATTTATATTCTTAGTCCTGCTTTTTTCCCACCCAGGTTTTTTTGATTCTTTAGTAAACAATATCCCTGCTACTATTTCGTTAGTCCTTTTACTTTTAAGTCTCCATTTTTCCCTCAAGGGGTATTGGTTTTTGCCTTCGGTGTGTCTGGGGTTATGTTTTTATGTTCATCCTTTCTGGGGGTATTTAGAGTTTTTTGCGCTATTTCTATATTCGGTGTTTTTCAAGCCCCGTATCCTTAAAGTGTGTTTGGTTTCTATTTTGTTAGCCTCACCTTTCATATTTCATCAGTTTCACAATATACATTTTATAAGGCCTACTCCCTTGATGGAGAATTATTTTATCGAAATTAAACCCTTAGAGGTTATTTTAGGCATCTTGGCGCTCCTTCTTTTAAAGAGGGCAAAAAACGATTTCTATTATTTTTTTCTTTTCTTTCTTGCTTTAAGCGTTGTTTTTTTGTTAAAAGGGGGGTATCTTTACAGGTTTTTTGTTTCCCAGGGGTATTTTATTATCCTTTTCTTTTCTTCCTTTTTTATAGAGAATTCTTTAAGAAGTTCTTTTTTGAGAAGATTTATTATGAAATGCAAGATTAGGGATAGGGTTAAACTAAAGGTAGAGATTCTATTAGGATTCTTCTGTTTTTTCTTTTTTGCTAACGGAACTTTGGTATTTAGCCCTCAGGGTGAGCATTTTTTACCAGCAGATACATTTTTTACCAATTCCCTCAAGGGTTTATTCTCCCGCAGATCTCAAGGACTATGTATATGGTTTCCCAAGTATTATCTCCCCATAGCAGATTTTATAAAGAAGAATACATCTTCAGGGGAGATCGTAGGATGCAAT
>CAYNIO010000040.1:0-10457 GCA_964397495.1 uncultured Planctomycetia bacterium | reverse complement strand
GGCGTGGATTGGGGGGAGATAGTTTCTGAAGCCGAGGCTCTAGAAGAGACAGAAGCAGAGTCTCTTAAGAGGATTCTGCGCAAAACCAGCCATCAAGACAGAAAGCAGATTGAGGAGAATAAGAAAAGCGCGGTGTCCAGCCTAAATGTCTGCGCCCAAAAGATCGAGGAGCACAAACTGCCTATGAAATTGGTGGGGGCTGAATATGTATTTGACCGCACCAAAATTATTTTTTACTTTACTGCTGAAGGCAGGGTTGATTTTAGGGAGTTGGTAAAGGATTTGGCAAAGATATTTAAGATTAGGATTGAAATGCGCCAGATTGGCGTGAGGGATGAAGCCAGAATATTCGGAGGTTATGGAGTTTGCGGAAGGCCCCTGTGTTGTAAGACATTCTTGAAAAGTTTTGTCCCTGTAAGTATCCGTTATGCTAAAGATCAGCAATTGCCCTTAAACCCTCAGAAGATTTCTGGAATTTGCAGAAGGCTTATGTGCTGCCTTGCTTATGAGTATTCTCTATACAGGGAGGCGATGGGAAAGATGCCTCCTTTAGGCCAGGTTATAAATACTCCCCAAGGGAAAGGCAAGGTCATAGGGTATCAGCCCCTCAAGGAGATGGTAGTGGTAAGGCTCGATGAAGCCAGGACAGTTGAGGTTAAGATATGAGCAAGAAATTTTATCTTACTACACCGCTGTATTATGTTAACGCTTCTCCCCATATAGGCCATGCTTACACCAATATTTTGGCTGATTCTCTTAATAGATTTCTAAAAATAAACAAGATTGATGCTTTTTTTCTTACTGGGACCGATGAACATGGCCAGAAGGTTTTCCAAGAGGCCTGTCGCAGGCATCTTGACCCTCAAGATTTTGTAGACCGGATGGTTGAGAATTTTAAGTCTCTGTGGAAGGCTTTAGACGTAGAATACGACTTTTTTATTCGCACTACTTATTCCCTTCACAAGGATACAGTAAGGTACGTATTGCAGACCCTTTATGATAAGGGAGATATTTATCCGGGTAAGTATGAAGGTTTTTATTGTGTGCATTGTGAGACCTTCTGGGACAAAAAAGATGTGGACCCCTCAAACCCTGTGTGCCTTGATTGTAAAAGGAAAGTAGAGTTTATAGAGGAAAAAAACTACTTTTTCCGCCTGTCTAAATACCAGAAGTGGCTGGAGTCTTATATAAGAGACCATCTGAATTTTGTGAGGCCTAAAGAAAGATTGAACGAAGTCTTAGGCTTTTTAGATACTCACCAGTTAGAGGACCTGTGTATAAGCAGGCCCAAGAAGAGGCTAAACTGGGGGATAGATTTTCCCTTTAGCAGGGATTATGTAGTTTACGTATGGTTCGATGCGCTTCTTAATTATATATCGGCAGCCGGTTTCTATGCCCATAAAGAAGATTTTGATAAAGTGTGGCCTGCTGATTTCCATTTTATAGGCAAGGATATCTTAAGGCAGCATGCTATTATCTGGCCTATAATCTTGAAGGCCCTGGATATAGAGCCTGCGCGCTGCGTATTCTCTCATGGCTGGTGGTTGGTAAAAAAAGATGAAGGCCTTTGGGAGAAAATGTCCAAATCCCGCAAGAATGTCGTTAATCCCTTTGACCTGATAGAGGTTTTTGGCAAGGATGCCTTAAGATATTTTATGTTAAGAGAAGTTCCCTTAGGTCAGGATGGAGGTTTTAGTGTAGAGGCCTTGGTAGGAAGGATAAATTCTGATTTGGCTAACGATTTGGGCAATTTAGTCTACAGAACTATCAATATGCAGTTTAAGTATCTGGGGGAGAGTTTTGAGATAAATACCCCTGTTTCTTGCGATGAATATTTTTCTTATTTTTTAGATAGGAAAGATACCCTTTTTAGAATGGTTTATGAAGAGGTGGACTTTTATAACTACCTTCAGGAGGTCTGGGCATTGATAAATAGAGCCAATAAGTATATTGAGGATAAAAAACCCTGGCAGATGTATAAAGATAATCGGTCGCAGGACGTAAGAAATTTCTTATATCAATTGCTGGAAGTGCTGAGGATGATAAGTATACTCATTTATCCTGTGATACCTTCCACTTCATTAAAAATAAGAGAGCAATTAGGTCTGGCAGAAGAAGAGATATATTTTGAGGATGCCTTCGCTTGGTCAAAGTTGAGAAAAACAGTTTTAAGAAAATATCCCCCCTTATTTCCCAGGATAGAGGCCCCCTGATTTAAATATGCTTGATACCCATGCCCATCTTGATTTTGAGCATTTTGACCAAGATAGGGATTTTGCGCTTTTAAGGAGTAAGAGACTTCTAAGGTTTGTCATAAACCCTACCGTCAATTTAGAATCTGCAAGGAGGACCTTGCAGTTGTTTCGAGAAGAGGAGTTTGTTTATTTCTGTTTAGGTTTTCACCCCCACTACGCCCAGGATTTTTCCCCCAAGGTGTTAGAGGTCTATGAGGGGTTTTTAGAAAAATATCCCCGCATTGTAGGTGTAGGGGAAGTGGGTTTAGATTTCTACAAGAGCACCGCCACCTTAAATGTCCAAAAAGAGGTTTTGAGGAATTTCATAGAGTTTTCTCTGGAGAAGAATCTTACGCTGGTCATTCATCTTCGGGATGCCCAGCAAGATTTGAGAGAAATCCTTGAGGATTACCAGTTTCATATCCCTGTGGTGATGCATTGTTTTTCTTCCCCTGATTTTTTAGATTACGCTTTAGAGAGAGGTTTTTATATAAGTTTTTCAGGAAACATTACTTATCCTAAGTCAGAAAATCTGAGGGATAGTTTAAAAAAAGTTCCCTTAAACAGGCTTCTTCTTGAGACGGATTCTCCTTATCTCAGCCCTTTACCTAAAAGGGGGCAGAGGAACGAGCCCGGTTTTATAATCTATACTTTCAGAGAAGTTTCATCCATTTTAGGAATGGATGTGGAAAAACTGCAAGAAGCGATTTTTAAAAACGCTTTAAGGGCTTTCAGCATAGACAGGTTTGTCTAGGCTTCCTATGATTTCCAGAAATCGGCTGCTTTCCTTGAAGGTTGGTGATTACGACTGGCAGGGTCTCAAAGATTCTTTTGTAAAAATAATAAGATTTTTTGAATTGGAGGATGTTCTTTACAAAAAGAGGGTTCTTCTTAAGCCAAACCTACTTTCTTCTCATAGGCCCCAGGAATGTGTGACTACCCATCCTTCGTTCGTGAAGGCGTTGGCTTTGGTTTTAAAGGACAATTATTCCTGCCGGGTAAGTGTGGGAGATTCCCCCTCTGCAGTATTCGGTTCCTATACTAACATAAGAGACTTGTATCTCAAAACAGGAATGTCCACTTTGGAGGATGTTTGCGAACTGGTTTACTTTAAAGATTTTGAGGACTCAGAATTTGGGCCTGTGTTTTCCTGGAGAAGACATTTCGATTACCTAATAAATCTTCCTAAGTTCAAAACTCACAATCTTATGCTGCTTACGGGGGCGGTGAAGAATCTCATGGGCCTTGTCCTGGGGGCGCATAAGGCTGGGCTCCATTTAAGATACCCTAAGCCTCAGGATTTAGCAGGTGCTCTTTCTGAAATTTACCTTAAAAATAAGCCTCTTCTTGATATTGTAGATGCCATAGAGGTTTTGGAGGGAGAGGGACCTTCTTCGCAGGGTTTGCCCAAAAGCTACGGTTATATATTTGCGGGGAACTGGGGGTTTAATGTAGACCTTCTTCTGGCGAGAATATTGGGAGTAGGGCCCAAAAGAGTGCCTATATTAGAATGGGCTTACAAAAGGGGGCTGCTGGACTTTGATCTGGATATAGAGGGAGATTTTCCTGTATTTGGAGGGTTCAAGTTGCCCACACTCAGTATCCTTTACAAAATTCCCAAGGGACTTTTGGAATTTCTTTCTCGGTTTTTCAAGGTAAAGGTTTACATTGAGCCTAGATTGTGCCGTTCTTGCAAGATCTGCCAAAAAAGTTGCCCTAAAGAGGCGATAGTTGTGGAGAATAACAGGTTAAAGATAAAAGATTCTCAATGCATTATGTGCCTTTGTTGCCAGGAGGTCTGCCCCTATAAGGCGGTAAAGACCAAGATGGTTTTTAACTTCAGGAGATTTTGAAATATTTCTCAAAGATGAGATAATATCTACTCAAAACTAAATCTCTAATTGCCAATGAAAGGATTTAAGACCCTATTTTTCAAGAATAAAACTCTTTATCTCCTTGACCAGCGGAGGCTCCCCCATTCCTTAAGTTATAAGCTTTGCAGAAATGTAAATGAGGTGTGTTGGTGTATAAAAAATATGGTGGTGAGGGGCGCGCCTGCCATAGGCGTGGCTTCATCCTGGGGGGTGTATCTTTCTTCCCTAAAAAAATACTCTAAATCAGTTTTTTTATATCGTAGTGTAAAAAAATCTATAAAGAAACTGTCTTCCACCCGCCCCACCGCCAGAAATCTATTCTGGGCTTTAGAAAAGATGTCTCAAGCCTTAGATGAGGTGCGCGACTTAAAGGTGAAAGATATACGCCGCAGGCTTTTTAAAGAGGCTTTATTTATAGAGGAATTTGAGAGAAAAACATCTTATCTCATAGGTAAATATGGAAGGAAATTGATAGAGGATGGCGACAACGTCCTTACCATTTGTAATGCCGGGGCCTTGGCCACTGTAGACTATGGGACTGCCTTAAGCGTTATTTATCACGCCCATTACCAGAGGAAAAATTTTAGGGTATTTTGCTGCGAGACCAGGCCTCTGCTCCAGGGGGCAAGGCTTACTATGTGGGAATTATTACGCGAAAATATCACCCCTACTTTAATTACAGATTTTTCTGCAGGGAGGCTTATACAACAGGGCTTTATTAATAAGGTTATTACCGGCGCTGACCGTATAACTTTAGATGGGGGGGTAGCTAATAAAATCGGCACCTACACCCTGGCAGTGTTAAGCAAAAGGCACCGTATACCCTTTTATGTGGCTGCGCCCTTGTCAACTTTTGACCCCTCTTTGAAGAGTTGGAAGGACATACCCATAGAAGAACGCTCTCCTCAGGAGGTTTTGTATGTTGGCAAAAAGAGGATTGCTCCTTCGGGAGTTAAGGTTTTCAATCCCGCATTTGACAGCGTCCCCCCAGAATTGATTTCAGGCATTATTACTGAGAGAGGAATAATATACCCGCCTTTCAGAGACAAGATAAGAGAGATTCTAAATGGATGAGATTGGCTTCATAGAGTTTTTGAAAAGGCAGACAAAAACAAGCAAAACTTTAAAAGAGGCGATAGGCGAAGATTGTGCGGTTTTATATTTTGGAGGCAGATACTGCTATCTCTTCACTCAGGATATGCTTATAGAGGGGATACATTTTTCCAGAGATGCACGACTTAAAGATGTCTTCATAAAAGCAGTCTGTGCCAGTTTAAGTGATATAGCATCCTGCGGGGGAGTTCCCCTCTATTTGTTCTTGAGTCTGGGCGTGCCCAAGAGATACCTTCGTCAATTGAAGCCCGCAACTGGTTATGTGTTGAAGTTTATAAAGAAATATTCCCTTAAACTTGCAGGTGGAGATACCAATACTTCTGGGCAGTTGTGCATAGACGCAGCAATTCTTGGGCGCGTGGAAAAGAGCAAACTCATTCTAAGGAAAGGCGCCAGGGAAGGTGATTATATATTTGTAAGTGGAGAGCTGGGCAAGGGAAGATTTCTTGGGAGTCGTTTGGGGTTTCCTGTCCGCATTAATGAGGCTCGAAAACTTGTCTCTCGTTTTAAACCTTCATCTATGATAGATATTTCAGATGGGTTGAGTTTAGACCTTTACCGGATACTCGAGATTAACCAAAAAGGTGCTGTTATCTTTCAGAATAAAATCCCTCTTTACAAAAGCAGGCTCCAGGATGCCTTATTCTGGGGGGAAGATTACGAATTGCTATTTACGATGAGGCCTTTCGAGGCCCAAAGGTTTTTAAGTTCAGTTTTTTATAAAAAGAGCAAATTCTCCCACATAGGTTTTATTACCCGCTCCAAAGGCCTCTACTTAGAAAAAGATGGCAGAGCAAGAATTGTTCCCAAGAAAGGATATGTCCATTTCAGGCCTTAGAGATAGACAGATAATTACCTCTTCCTGGAAACAGACTTTCAACTGGGGTAGGAAGGTAGGCACCTACCTTAAAGGCGGGGATTTGATTTTATGCCAGGGGCCTTTAGGTTCAGGCAAAACAATATTTGTTAAAGGCATTGCCTCTTCTCTGGGGATAGACCCTCAAGAAGTAGATAGTGCTTCCTTTCTCCTTCTCAAGGTTTACGAAGGCAGGGAGGCCTTATTCCATTTTGATTTTTTTCGTCTACAGAGAACTGAGAATATCTGGGATTGCGACTTCTTTGAGAGTTTGAATCAAGGTATTGTGGTGGTGGAGTGGCCCCAGCTATTAAAAGGTTTCCTTGAAGGATACGAATATTTAGAGGTGAATTTTAAACACAGCAGCCCCAATGAGAGGTGTTTGCAGTTTTATCCCCATGGCAGGAGATTTGCGGAGATTCTTGGAAGAATAAGGCATGGAAGATAAAAATATTTTTTTCATTGACCTCTCTACATCATTTCTTTGTTTAGGGTTGAAAAGAGGGGATAGGGTTTCTATATTGGGCTTAGATGCTAAACGCCAGTCTTCAGAGGTAATATGGTCTAACATAAAGCGTCTTTTCGCATCTTTGGATGCCAAGATCGAAGAGATTAACTTCTTAGGAGTGGGGTTGGGTCCGGGATCTTTTACAGGTTTGAGGATATCTTTTAGTATTATTAAGGCCCTGGCTTTATCCAGAAATCTCAAGATAGTGGGCATACCTACTTTCGATATTTTATCTTTTCCTCTTAAAGAACACAGAAAAGTTTGCGTAAGTTTCTATGCCCGGAAGAATCTTTTCTATCTTGCCTGTTATAGAGACGAGGGAGGAGTTTTTAAGAAGATATACAGGGAGAGTTTAGTCTCGCGTCAACAGTTATTTTCCTTCCTAATCAAGAAAGGTTTTGTTCTCTGTGGAGATGCTGTAAATTTTATTGAGTCTCCTGAAAGGAAGAAGATTAAAGTAGTAGATGAAGTTTTCTGGAAGATAAATCCTCATATTTTTCTTAAATTGTGCCTAGGGAAGATAGCGAGGAAGAGATACTTAAAAATAAGCAATCTTAAACCCCTTTATATCCATAGCCCTTTATGTCAGGTAAAAATTTAAAAAGGCCTACTTTTGCCCAGATAAATTTGAAGGCACTGAGGCATAATTATCTTAAGATAAGGAGCCTCCTTCCGAAGAATTGCAAGATTCTGACCGTAGTTAAGCAGGATGCTTATGGCCATGGGATGATAGAGGTTTCCAGGGTTTTGGAAGAATTAGGGGTAGAGTTCCTGGGCGTAGCCAGGGTAGACGAAGCCTTAAGCTTAAGACAGGAAGGGATTAAGAGCAAGATTCTTAATCTAGGAGTAATTTTGTCTTGGCAGGATGCTCAGATTATATTGGATTCAGACGTATCGCAGACTGTCAATACCTTAACCCAGGCTCAAATTCTTAATTACGCAGCGTACAGAAGGAGAAGAAAGGCCAAAGTCCATCTCAATATAGATACAGGAATGACACGTTTAGGGATTCCTATAGAGGAATCAAGGAGGTTCCTTGTCGAGTTTCTTAAGTTCAAGAACTTAGAACTGGAGGGAGTGTATACCCATTTTCCTTCGGCAGAGAAGGATAGAAACCTGACTCTGAAGCAGGTTGAGAAATTCAAGGATTTTGTAGATTTTGTTTGCAGAAAAGGAGTAAATAAACTTTATTTACACTGTGCCAATTCTGCAGGAGTGTTAAAGTATCCTTCCAGTTATTTTAATCTGGTAAGGCCAGGACTTTGTCTCTACGGAGTTAACCCTTCGGGCTTCAAACCGCTTAAGGAATTTAAGCCTGCGATGGAGGTAAAGAGCAAAGTTGTTTTTGTACGCAAGATTCCTGCCCGCACTCCTGTAAGTTATGGCGGTAGTTTTGTTTCCTCTGGGGCGATGTATACAGGGGTGGTTCCTATAGGATATGGAGACGGATATCCTTTTTCTCTTTCAGGAAAGGCCGAAGTTCTTATCAGAGGGAGGAAATTCCCTGTATTGGGAAGGGTATGTATGGATTTTATAATTGTGGGTTCTCGCAAAAAATACTTTAGTGTAGGCGATGAGGTCCTGATTATGGGCAGTAGTACCGCCGATACACAGATAAATTGCGAAGATATTGCCCGCAAGGCAGGGACTATTCCTTATGAAGTTCTATGTAGATTTGGGAAAAATCTGCCCCGTGTGTTTCTTGGGTGATTTAGGGTATACTTAAAAGATTGAGCACTCCCCAAAGGGAAAAAAGCAAGGGGAAGAACCACACCCCCAATATAGGATTTAATATCCCCGCCTTACTTAAAGACAGTGAAACAGAGAAGAGTACATAGAAAATAAAGCTTGAGAATATGCCTATGCCAAAGTTGGATAATAGGTAATGCCCCTTTCTTATGCGCAGAATAAATCCCCATATAGATATATTGAGGAACAGCGGAAAGAAACATATAGCATTCTTTTTGTAGATTTCTGTTTTCCATATTTTGGCTAAGTCTTCTGCTCCCATACTCTGAAAATACTTTATTCTTTCTTTTATCAGCGATGCAGGCATTATTTGAAAGAATTGTTGGCTGCGTGAGTATACTTTCTGGGGTTCGACTAAAAGATACTCCTTCTGGGAAAGGAATTCTACCCTTCCATTTTTAAGGTCGTGGCTATATATAGAGAATAATTCCCAGGTTTTCCCTTTTATGAATACACCTCTTTCTGCTTGAAGTTTTACAAGTTTTTTTTGGTCCAGGATGAGGACATTTTCAGCCCTATGTGGAGGGTAGAATTTTCCTATGAAGATAAGTTTAGCGTCTGGGGTAAGATAAGTTAGGCCAGACAAGACTTTATTTGGAGATGAAGGTGAAGACATCTGGGAGCGTAGATTCTGGTAGCGCTCTAAATACTGGGGTAATTTTTTTTCTACAAAGTAGAAATTTATTAAACAGAGCATAACTAAAAACAGAATTACAGGCCTTAATATTCTAAATGCGCTCCATCCCAATACCCTCAGGGCAATAATCTGTCCCGAATACATAAGGTTAGTAAATGAGAAGGTTGAAGCCAATACTGTGGATAAGGGGATGAGAATATATATTCCTACCAAAAATATATTGTAGTAATAATATTTAAGAATGAAGGATAACGCAACTTTATTCTTTATGAACTCATCAATATGGGAAAAAAGGTCTCCTAAGATGTAAAAGAATGAGATTACCAGAAGAGAGAAGACGAAGCTTTTCAGGTATTCCCTCAGGATATATCTTTCAATTATCTTCATTTCTTAAAGAGAAGAATTGTCCCTATAATTAAAAGTAAAACCGAAGGCAGGCTCAGTCCCCACCAGGGATTGATTTTGTTCTGGATACTTAGGCCCTGCATAAGAAGGAAGAAAATATAAAAGAGGCCAGAGATCAGGAACCCAATGCAGAAGTTGAGAGACCGCGACCGTATCCTTATCTTTTGGGAAAGGCTTACACCCAGAAATGTAAACACAAATGGCCACAGGCTCATATTTACCCTCTTGGACATTTCCAGTACATAGGCTATCCTTTCCGGAGGGATAACTTTTTTGGATTTTGTTATTAATTCCTGCCATTCCATATCTTTGGGTCTCTTGTTTATCTTCTGGGAAGATTTGAGTTTCAAAGTAAGAAACATAGTCTTAAAGCGCATCTTGTAGAAACGGTCAGGATTCTGGGGGTCTATCTCGTCGCTTACCCCTTGATAGAGTTTCATCTTCAAGGAATCTTTCTTAACTATGAAATTTGCTTTTTTGGCAAATATAGTACGGGTTCTTCCCGATTCGTTCTTATAGATAAAGACATTGTACAGAATATTGGATTTTACATCGTAGACAAATACCAGGCAGTCTTTGAAGGCGTTTATGAATGTTCCTGGTTCAAACAGGGTCTGAGGGGATAGGCTTCCCATTTTTTTAAGGACATTCCGCTGTTCATAGCGGGCTTGAGGTATGGTTTCTGAGAAAAGGATAAAAGAGAATAAACTTAGGATTAAGCCGACTATGAGTACAGGAGAAACAAACCTTACGAAATGAAATCCTGAGGCTCTCAAGATGAGGATTTCATTATCCGTATGCATCCTTCCCAGAGACAAGAGGCTTCCCAGCAATGAAGATATGGGTATAGCGAAACTTAATACAGACGGCAGCCCCCAACCCAGCAGTTGCAAGGCATAGCCAATATTCAGATTCTTTCTTATGACCAAGTCCGCCAATTTAAACAAACTCCCCAGGAAAAATAATCCTACAAACAACAACAGGGAAAGAAAAAAACCCGTTATAAATTCTCTTAACAGATACTTGTGGACTATTCTCATAAGGGGGTTCTGGCTAAGGTGAATACATATATCTTTTCAGC
>CAYNIO010000039.1:0-10571 GCA_964397495.1 uncultured Planctomycetia bacterium | reverse complement strand
GAACGCAAGATTTCTTGGGAATGCCTCTTCTTGGTCCTGATGTTCACTGTATCCAAAGGCTTTTTTACAGAAGGAATGGGCTTACACACACACCTTACAACTATATCCTGGGCATTGCTTACACCTGCCTCCAACCCCCCGGCATTATTAGTCTTCCTGTAAAATCCTCTTGTCTTAGAATAATAAATGGCATCATGGACGCTACTCCCCTTAAAGGAAGCGTATTTAAAACCTAAGCCAAACTCTAAACCCTTAACTGCCGGTATAGAGAGCAGACCTGCGGCTATCCTAGAATCCAGACGCGATAAAGGCTCTGTATAACTGCCCAAACCCGGAATTAAACCTCTGGCTACTACTCTGAATATACCCCCAAGGGAATCGCCCTCTAAAGAAACTTTTTTTATGAGGGAACGCATCTTCTCTTCAATTGCAGGGTCAGGGCAAAGAAGTGAAGATCTTTCAACTAACTGCTTCAATCTCTTAAATGTAGTAGGAATGTTCTCGACAGAAATACCGCCAATATTTTCTACGAAAGAAAAAACCTCCACTCCAAATTCTTTCAAGAACTGCCGACATAAAGCGCCAAATCCCACTATTACTGCTGTATGGCGAGCAGAAGAACGTTCCCAGACATTTCTTAAATCTTTAAAAGCGTATTTTATGAAACCTGCCAAATCCGCATGTCCTGGCCTAGGAAATAAGAGGGGCTTAAGATTATCTTTCTTAAAAGGAAAAATCTTCTGGTCTCTATTTTCTATAAGCATGCTTAAGGGAGAGCCCAGGGTAGAACCTGCGCGGAGGCCGCTTAAGAAATAAGCCCTGTCCTCCTCGAGCCTCATGCGTTCTCCCCTGCCAAACCCCTTCTGCCGGAGGGACAATTCTCTGTTTATCTTCCTTAAATCAACTTTTAACCCTGCAGGAAACCCTTCTAAAATTCCTGCAAGGGCCTGGCCATGGGATTCGCCTGCCAGAGAAATCTTTAACACTCTAAGCATAACAAATTATTTTAACATACCTTTTCTATATTCCAAAAGCATAAAAGAAGAAACTGGGGGCAAAAAATATCCCTAAAAATGCTCCCAGACCCAAGAATGGACCATAAGGTATCTCTGATTTTCCAGTTCTCAACTTATAGGCTATACCTATGCCTACGGCTAAAAATGGAGCAACCAAGAAACTGAATAAAGCAATCTTAACCCCCCAGAAGGCACCTACCATAGCCAAAAACTTAACGTCTCCTCCTCCCATAGCCTCTTTCTTGAACATAAACGAACCCAATACTCCTGTAAGATATAGTAAACCTCCCCCTAAGACTATCCCCAGAATTGAATCTGCAGCGGAAGTTAACCAAGGGTTAGAAAACTTAAGAATAGGAGAATCATGAAAAGAAGGAAATAGCAAGCTTAAAATCAAACCCATAAATAAACCCCCTATATTTATCTGGTCAGGGATTATGCGGTGTTCAAGGTCTGTAAAGGAACTTACTATTAAAAGACAGGTAAATACGCAACTTATAAAGAATCTAACACTCAACGAAAATGTAAAATAGAGAAACAAAAAAACCCAAGCCGTTAACAACTCCACGAAAAAGTATCTGAAATTTACCGGCTTCTTGCACCAACGACACTTACCCCTTAAAGACAAAAAACTTAAAAGAGGGATATTGTCGTACCACCTTATAGGGTGGCGGCAGTAAGGGCAGAAGGAATAAGGTTTTATTATAGAGATATTGCGCGGAAGCCGGTATATGAGGACATTTAAGAAACTTCCTATGCAGGCGCCAAATAAAAATACTGAAAGGGAAATCAGGGTTTTAAAAGAATCCTGCATCTTCAAGGGCTCTAAACATAATGGAAGATGTATCCCCTATACCAGGAAACCAGATGTTTTGAGACTCTACTCCCTGGTAAACAAGCATGCTTAAACCATTAAAGGCCTTAAGCCCTCTCTTCTTACTCTCTTGAATAAGCGGTGTCTGGGGCGGATTGTATACTAAATCGTAGACCAAAGATGTTTTGGCTAGGAGGCTAATATCTACTAAAGGGGGCTCATTTTTCATACCCACAGGGGTAGCATTTATAAGGATGTCTATATCCCTTAGAACTTCTTCCTTCAAGGTTTTAAGGCCGAAGATGGCACTCCTTTTAGATATGCTTTTCAAAAAATATACAAGTTTCTTAAGGCGTGTGTTGTCTATATCATAAAGAAAAATTCTTTTTGCCTTGCTTAGAGCAAGAACGACCCCCAAAGCCCTGCCTGCGCCTCCACAACCGAGGATGAGTATATCTTTACCCTGAGGGTCTGTTTTGCAAAAATCCTTAAGGGCCCGGATGAAACCCCGACCATCAGTATTAAATCCCTGAAGTTTGCCCTGAGCCAATTTTACGGTATTTACCGCCCCAATAAAAGAAGCCTCCTTATCTAATTCATCCAGGTATTTTATTACCTTCTCCTTAAAGGGTATGGTAATGTTTAGACCCACTACTCCTAAAGACCTGAGTGCCTCTATGGCTGATTTTATTTTTTTCTCCTGGACATCAAAACACAGGTAAACACAGTTTATCTTCCTGGAACCGAAAACATAATTGTGCAGAAGGGGGGAGAGTGAATGTCTTACAGGATGGCCCACCAGGCCTGTAAGTTGGGTATGGGCATCTATTACCATGATTTTTTGGAATAGATAATCTTCCAAAATTCCTTCCAGTGGTCCTTTTGGAAGTAAAAAAAGGGTTTAGGGTAATAGTACTTGAGATAATCCTGGATTTCGGATTCTGTACGTTGTCTCTTTATGGTCTCACCACGCACACCTTTATCTTCGAATGTTCCATAAATGAGATCCCAGAATTTTTTCCAGTCATCACGGCTGAAACTCAAAAAGGGTTCACCTATGGCCATTCTTAACTGGTCTTCCTTGATCAGCAGATTAAGGGGGGGTTTGCGAGGGGGATTTATTTCTGTGGCAATATTCCTCTTCTGAAGTCTGAAGAAATATAGAAAATTCTGCCATTGATTCTCCAGATTCTCTCTGAAGGACTGGACCAGAAGATGGGATTTTGAATGAGATATTCCAAAAATTAGACCAACAATTATTAAGATACTTATGAGAGGACCAATAAATCTTCTCAACTCAGGAACTTATTGACTGCCGCCAAATAAGCCTTCAAAGAGGCCTCTATGATATCCGTGGAAGCGCCTGTACCTGTAAATATATTATTTTTATATTTTAATTCTAAATAAGCTTCTCCCAAAGCATCTTTTCCTCTAGTTACAGCCTGAAGCCTGAAATTCAAGAGTTTTGCTTTCTTCTTAATGATCCTGTCTATCGCCCGGAAACAGGCATCGACAGGGCCGTCGCCCCAAGAGGTTGCCTTCAGGACTTTATTCTTAAATCTCAACCCTACTTCAGCCTGGGGCCGAACGCCCTCGCCTGTAATCACCTTCCAAGAAACAAGCCTATAGACCTGAGGGGTGGGTCTTATTTTCTCCTCCACTATGGCGATGAGGTCCTCGTTAAAAATCTCTTTCTTCTTGTCGGCCAATTCTTTAAACTTCTCAAAAGCAGCCTCCAACTCCCTGGGTGTGAGATAGAAGCCTAATTTCTCCAATCTTACCTTGAAAGCATGCTTCCCTGAATGCTTGCCCAATACCAACTCTGTCTCAGGAAAACCTACTTGGCGCGGAGAGATTATCTCGTAAGTCCTTCTTTCTTTTAGTATG
Organism: uncultured Planctomycetia bacterium; assembly: GCA_964397495.1. Taxonomy (GTDB): domain Bacteria; phylum Omnitrophota; class Gorgyraeia; order Duberdicusellales; family CBEUCJ01; genus CAYNIO01. The sequence continues at coordinate 6,854 of CAYNIO010000039.1, read as the reverse complement.
CCGTCCTGATGGATACCTGACTCGTGTCTAAAAGCATTCCTGCCTACAATTGCCTTATTGGGAGCAACCACAAATCCTGTAAGCCTGCTTACCAGGCGAGAGGTATTGTAGAGGAGGGGTGTGTTTATATTCACTTTTATATCTTTGAATATATCGCTTCTAGTCTTTATAGTCATAACCACCTCTTCCAGAGAAGCGTTCCCGGCGCGCTCACCAATCCCATTTATGGTACAGTGGACCTGATTTGCTCCTGCTTTTACAGCGGCAAGGGAATTGGCTACAGCCAGGCCCAAATCATTGTGGCAATGGACAGAGATAGTTGCTTTGTTTACATTAGGAACTTTGTTGAGGATATTTGATATGAGGCTTGAAAACTGCTCAGGATAGGCCCAGCCCACAGTGTCAGGGATATTTATGGTTCGCGCTCCCTTCTTTATTACCTCTTCTATCACCTTCAATAAGAAATCTTCTTCTGTACGGGAAGCATCCTCAGGAGAAAACTCAACATCATCGCAGAATTTTCTGGCATACCCCACAGCCCAAGAGGCAAGTTCGAGAATTTGACTCTTGGCTTTTTTCAACTTATATTTGCGGTGTATCTCAGACGTTGCAAGAAAAACGTGTATGCGGGGCCTTTTTGCCTTTTTTAAACTCTGGGCGCAGGCTTCAATATCCTCCCTTTTAGAACGGGCAAGACCACAGATTTTACAATTCTTTATCTTCTTGCTTATCGCGGATACCGCCTGGAAATCTCCTGTGCTGGCTACAGGGAAACCTGCCTCAATTACATCTACCCCCAGTTTTTCCAAAGCTGTGGCTATCTCAAGTTTCTGTTCAGGGGTTAGACTCGCCCCTGGAGCCTGCTCGCCATCCCTTAAGGTAGTATCAAAAATAATCAATTTTCTCATACGCCACCTTATCTTCTCTTGCCTTTATTTTATCCAAGGCATCATCTTGCGCAGTTTCTTTCCTACCTCCTCTATTGGATGCCGGGACTCCTGCTTCCTCAAAGCCTGGAATACTGGCCGACCTGAGGTATTCTCTAATATCCATTCCCGGGCAAACTCTCCTGATTGAATCTCACCCAAAATTTTCTTCATCTCCTCCTTCACGCTATCAGTTATTATCCTTTTTCCCCTGGTGAGGTCTCCGTACTCCGCCGTGTCAGACACAACATATCTCATCCCACTTATTCCCTTGGAATATATTAAGTCTGTAATGAGTTTCAACTCATGACAGCATTCAAAATAAGCAATCTCTTCCTTGTAGCCCGCCTCCACTAAAGTCTCAAAAGACTTCTGTATGAGTTTGACTACTCCTCCACACAAAACTACCTGCTCTCCAAAAAGGTCTGTCTCTGTCTCCTCCTTAAAAGTAGTCTCTATTACGCCTGCCCGGGTGCCTCCCAAGGCTTTGGCATAGGCTAAGGCTATCTTCTTAGCTTGGCGCGTGGGGTTTTGATAAACTGCCACCAGGCAGGGGACACCTTTCTTTTCAAGATACATCTCTCTCACCAAAGTCCCTGGCCCTTTAGGTGCCACCATATACACATCTACATCTTGAGGGGGAACTATCTGATGGAAATGGATATTAAATCCATGGGAAAACCCCAAGGCCTTACCCTTCTTAAGATGGGGCTCTATCTCGGACTTGTAGACCTTCGGCTGGACATTATCTTGTGTAAGGATATGTATAACATCTGCCTTCTGGGAAGCCTGGGAAGCACTGAGGACCTCAAAACCATCCTTTTTGGCTTGGTTGTAGTTGGGCGTTCCTTTTAACTCTGCCACCAAGACCTCAATCTTAGAATCGCGTAGATTTAAAGCATGGGCCCTGCCTTGGGCACCATAACCAATGATGGCTACCTTCTTCTTTCTTAAAATTCCTAAATCTACATTCCGGTCATAATACACCTTAGGCATACCGCACCTCCTTAAAAAATGTCAGATAATTTACCTGGTCATTTAGAGATGGCAACTCTTCCTGTTCTCACCAATTCCTTTATTCCGTATTTTTCAATCTCTTCTAAAAAGGACTTGGTCTTGGAAGTATCTTCCACTATCTGGATTATGCAATAACGGGGCTTCTTTGCAAGGATTGAAGCATGGTAATTCTTGCATAATTTTTTTATCTCTTCTAATTCTTTCTTCTTGCGGATATTGACCTTCAACAAAACTAACTCCCGGTCTATAAAATCCTTGCGGGTAAGATCGCTTACGCTTATTACATCTATAAGTTTACGCAATTGTTTCTTTATCTGGTCAAGAATCAACTCATCAGAAGCATCTACCACAATAGTCATACAGGAAATTGTGGGGTCGTGGGTTTCGCCTACAGCTAAGGACTCGATATTAAACCCCCGTGCGCTAAAAAGAGAAGCAATCCTCGCCAGCACTCCAAATCTGTTTTCCACTAATGCCTGAAGTGTATGCTTCATTCTAAGCCATCCCTGAAATCATCCTGTTTATGGCCTCGCCTGCAGGAACCATAGGAAAGACATTCTCCTCTTCTTCGATATGGAAATCTACCAATACAGGCCCTTTGTAGTTCAAGGCTTCCTTTATTGCCTTTTTTACATCTTTTTCTTTATCTACCACCAAACCCTTAACTCCATAACTTTCTGCCAGTTTAACAAAATCAGGATTCTTAAGGTAGGTGTGAGAATACCTCCTCTTGTAAAATAGTTGCTGCCACTGCCTTACCATTCCTAAGTAGTTGTTATTAAGAATCATTATCTTAACGTCTATCCCATAGGTGGTACAGGTGGCTAATTCCTGGATATTCATCTGGATAGAGCCATCGCCTGCAATATCTATTACTGTCTTGTCAGGATTCCCCACCTTAGCGCCGATGGCTGCAGGAAAACCATAACCCATAGTCCCCAAGCCCCCTGAAGTCAAGAAATGCCTAGGGTATTTAACCTTGTAAAACTGTGCAGCCCACATCTGGTTCTGCCCTACCTCCGTGGAAATAATAGCCTCTCCTTTAGTCTGCTCACAGATCTCCTCTACAACATACTGGGGCTTTATCCCTCCTGTAGATGACCTTTTGTATCTCAAGGGGTACTTTCTTTTATATTCTTCTAATTCCTCCCGCCATTTGCGGGTGTTAGGTGACTTCTTGGTCTCGGAGAGAAGTTGTCTCAAGACTATTTTGGCATCTCCCACTATAGGAATGTGGACTTTTATATTCTTGCTGATAGATGTGGGGTCAATATCTATATGGATAATCTTGGCTTTGGGGGCAAAGGCGTCGATTCTACCGGTTACCCTGTCATCAAACCTCGCTCCTACAGAAATTAAGAGGTCGCATTCTACAAGGGCATTATTGGCACACATCGTCCCATGCATGCCAGGCATGCCCAAATAAAGAGGGTGCTCAGGTGGGAAACTCCCTAAAGCCATCAGTGTCGTAGTCACAGGGATATTAGTCTTCTCTGCAAATTCTAAAAGTTCCTGGTGCGCCCCTGAAATTATAACTCCCCCGCCTGCGAGGATTACAGGCCTTTTGGCTTCGCCTATCGCCTTAAGGGCTTTCTTTATCTGCCCCATATGCCCTACCAAACAGGGGCGATAACTGCGGATATTTATCTGGTCAGGATAGTAGAATTCAGCATCCTGAATCTGGATATCTACAGGCAAATCTATCAATACTGGCCCGGGTCTTCCTGTAGAAGCAATATAGAAAGCCTCCTTTATGGTAGGGGCTAAATCTCCAACAGACTTTACTAAATAATTGTGTTTAGTTATAGAGCGAGTAACCCCTGTGGTATCGGCTTCCTGAAAAGCATCGTTTCCTATGAGGGTAGTCCTTACCTGGCCCGTAAGGGCGACCATTGGCACTGAATCCATATAGGCTGTAGCAATACCCGTAGTAAGATTTGTAGCCCCAGGGCCGGAAGTAGCAATGCATACACCTACCTTGCCTGTAGAACGAGCATAACCGTCCGCAGCGTGGGAGGCTCCTTGCTCATGGCGAGTGAGAACAAACTTCAAAGAGGGTTCCTCGTAGAGAACATCAAATATGGGTAGGACCGCTCCTCCAGGGTAGCCAAATATTACCTCCACCCCTTCCCTTTTAAGAGACTCTACAAGAATTTCTGCGCCCTTCATAGAAGTTAATTATACCACCTATCTAAAGTATTACAAAATAAAAGACCCGCTCCTTCCAAGCGGGCCTTATAAAAACAAACCTGATAAAAAACGGATTAACCCTTTAATTGGGAATAGATACGGCTTCTCTCCTTAAGCCAATCCTCTCTTAACTGCCTGGCTTTTCTGTCAATATCTCTCTTCTTGTCCAGAAATTGAGAAGCGCCTTCATTGAGTTCTTTCATTATCTCCTGGGGGTCACCTTCCCCTTTCCTCAATTGGCTGTAAAGTTCTGCCCTTTTCTTATGCCAATCTTTCCTTAAAATAACCATCTCATTGTGAATCTTATCCCTATTCTGAATGTACTCTAGATGCATTTTGTTAAGTTTCTGGATGAGTTCTGACTGAGACTGGGCAAAAACTCCGGAAGAGGTTAAAGATAGCACTAAGAATAATGCCACTAATACTGCTCCTATTAACCTCATTTCTCCACCTCCTTTCTAAAACCTCTCTGGCTCAAAACAATTTAATTATATCTTCAGAAAACAATCTGTAAATAAAATTTTTAAATATTATATACCGCTCCTGTGGAGGCGCTGCTTACCATCTGGGCGTATCGCGCAAGATATCCCTTTTTCTCTTTAGAAGGAAGCAATCTCATCTTTTTCTTCCTCTCTTCCAACTCCCCTCTAGATATTTCAACCTCCAATTTTCTTTTGGGAATATCTATATAAATGGGGTCTCCGTCTTTAAGGTAAGCGATGGGGCCTTTTTCCTGAGCCTCAGGAGAAACATGACCAACACAAGGTCCCCTTGTCCCTCCTGAGAATCTGCCGTCGGTTATGAGAGCTACTTCTTTACTCAAGCCCATACCCACGATAGCAGAAGTGGGGTTGAGCATCTCCCTCATACCCGGACCTCCCTTGGGACCTTCATACCTTATTACGACCACATCCCCTTTTCTAATCTTTCCCTCAAGTATCTTCCTCATAGCTTCCTCTTCAGAATTAAATACCTTTGCTCTACCCCGGAATACTTCCACTTCAGTAGCGGTCTGCTTTATAACCGCGCCTTCAGGTGCTAGATTCCCATAAAGCACAGCAATACCTCCCTCTTTGTGGTAAGGCTTGCTAAGGGGCCTGATAATATCCTCGTCAAATATCTTGGCCTTCTGGGCTATGCTCTTTGTAGTCTTACCAGAAACTGTAAGATTATTCTTTAAGCGCGAAATTAATCTCTTCATCACACCTGGCACTCCTCCGGCGAAATCAAGATCCTCCATAAAGTAATCTCCGCCAGGCCTCATATTGCACAGATGGGGTGTGGCACGTGAAATTCTGTCAAATTCTTTGAGTTCTATATCTACCCCTGCTTCTTTAGCCACAGCCATAAGGTGCAGAACTGTATTAGTAGAACCCCCTAAAGCCATATCTACCATAATAGCGTTGTAAAATGCCTTTTTATTAAGAATCTGAGATGGTCTTATGTCTTGCTTTACCAACTCTACAATTCTTAACCCACTTTCATAAGCAATCCTTACCTTTTTGCTTAAGACTGCCAGGGCTGTGGCACACCCCGGAAGACTCAGTCCCAAAGCCTCAGTAATGCAAGCCATGGTATTGGCAGTATACATCCCCTGGCAACTGCCTGCGCCTGGGCAAGCCTCTATTTCAAGACACTTTAATTCGTCTTTGGAAATCTCTCCCTTCTTAAACCTGCCTACTGCCTCAAAGGTATCGCGCACCAAAGAAAGTCTGCGCATCTTATGCCTTCCTGAAAGCATGGGCCCAGCAGTGACAACAATAGCAGGTATGTTTACCCTTGCTAAACCCATAAGCATACCTGGGGTAATTTTGTCGCAATCAGTCAACAGCACCAACCCGTCCAAGGCATGAGCCTGGGCCACGGTCTCAATAACATCTGCCACCAACTGTCTTAGGGGCATAGGGTATTTCATACCCCTGTGGCCCATAGCAATACCGTCGCAAATTCCTGGGACGCCGAAAATAAATGGAGTGCCTCCTCCGGCCTCTACCCCTCTTTCAATATAGCGCTCCAAAGTCCTCATATTTACATGTCCAGGTATAAGGTCTGTAAAAGAAGAGGCTATCCCTATGAAGGGTTTCTTCAAATGGTGGGAACTCAAACCTGTAGCATAGAGCAAAGCCCTGCGGGGCACACCTTCAAGCCCTCTCTTTACTCTCTCTGACCTCATCTTTTCCTCCTTTAATCTGCTCCCTCTAACTCTCCTAAATCCTTCAAAGAAAGAAAGTCTTTGTAATCCTTATCCAGAACCTGAGGTTTTATATATCTGGCTGTAAGTTCCTGCGTATTCTCTATCCCCAACTTCTTAAAAAGAAAAGAAAATAGTTCCTCCAGTTGATTGCAGATATTATTGATGGCGCTCTGGCCCATATCGAATATCTTCTTCTTAAAAGGACCTAAGGCCTGCTTTCTGGTCTTATACAGGAACTGCTCCTCAGTCCAGCCCTCCTTCCAGTCCTTCTTAAAATTCTCCTTAAGCCAGTGGTAAATCTCATCCTTCAAATCCTGAGGCATATTTTCGTAGACTACATTCTGAAATTGAGTGGCCAGGTGAATCTCCGCACAACTTACCTCAGGAAATTTGTGAAAGGCCTCTCCGGGTAAGGTTGAGGCCCCGTGCTGGACTGCTCCTGCCAGGCCATACTTTGTCCTAGCCAATTCGGAAAGGGTCTTTAAGGTATCAAAATCAATCTTCACCTTGGCAATGGTACCATCAGG
>CAYNIO010000038.1:0-10758 GCA_964397495.1 uncultured Planctomycetia bacterium | reverse complement strand
TGCGCTGGGTTCTTATCTTAACCAAATCATCGTATAAACCTACAAGAAAGAGAACAAATGTGCTTGATAAGCACATCCACACCAAAGAATTATCCCATCTTGCCCAGAAAATTGCACAAGCCAAACCCACAATGACCACCAACACCCCCCCCATAGTTGGGGTTCCTTCCTTCGAAGAATGTGCTTTTTGGAGAAAAGGAGCGTAAGGAAATTTTATCCTCTCAACCAACCCCTTATCCTTCAACCTTCTTATGAAATACCCTCCCAAAAGAACTACCCCTAAAAAAGACATAACAAATGCCCCTGCAGAGCGAAAAGTTATATATCTAAAGACATTAAACCCAAAGAAATAACTCTTTAAAGGATAAAAAATGTGATATAGCACTAAATACCCTCCAGGATTTTCTCCATCTTCATACCTCTTGAACCCTTAATCAAAACGAGGTCTCTTTTCTTAAGAATTTTTCTGAGGTCTCTACATAGACTTTGATGGTCTTGGTAATGAAAAGCATTTTTAAACCCTCCAGACTTAAGAACTTGCCAGGTATAACGGGATTGGTCTCCTATACAGAAGAGATAATCGAACCCCCATCTGAGTATCCACCTTCCTGCTAAAGCATGGAAGCGCTGAGAAAAATCTCCCTGTTCATGCATATCTCCCAATACTACAATCCGTCTTTTGAATCCCTGAAATTTGCTCAAACTCCTCAAAGCCTCTTTAAGGGATGCAGGATTGGAATTGTAAGCATCATTTATTATAAATAGATTGTTGCGTATAATCAACTGCGTGCGCATATTCTGGAAATGGAAAGTGCTCAATCTCCTTTTTAAAGCCTCTACTTTCCACCCCAAAAGCAAGCCCAAGACTACAGCGAAAGCGGCATTGTAAACATGGTGGCTGAATCCTGTATTCAAAGTAAAATCCCCTAAATTGCGGATATTAAATATTATTCTGCCGAAAGAAATATACTTTATCTTGAGGGGGTAGTGGCTACTCCTGTTGAAACCTATCCTTACTACTTTAGGACGCGAAACCTGCCAAGATTTTAAGTACCTGTCGTCTGCGTTAACCAAAACTGCTTTCTTGGTAAAAGAAGCTATCTTTATCTTCTCTTTAAATACATTCTTTATGCTCTTAAAAAATTCAAGGTGGGAAGGCCCAACATTGGTAATAATACTATAATGGGGCTTTATAATCTTGGAAAGACTCTCCATCTGGGAAGGGAACCCTGCCCCACATTCACAGATAAGATACTGCGTATCCTCTCTAGCCAAAGAAATGGTAAAGGGCACCCCCAGAAAATTGTTGAAGCTTTGGGGGCTGGCGCAAACAGAAGCCTCTTTGCCCAAAAGAAAATGAAGAATATCTTTGGTAGTGGTCTTCCCGCAACTTCCGGTTATACCTATCACTGTAGAACTTAACCGTCTTCTTAGAAAGCGGGCAAGTTCAATAAGGAACTCTTCGGGTTGGGATACTACAACCAAATTCATACGAGGCAGACCCTCTGAAGAACGGCGATAGAAATCTTTACTTATCACTGCTCCTGCAGCCCCTTTGGCTCGAGCCTCTTTAAGGAAACAATGTCCGTCAGTATTCTTGCCCCTTAAAGCGAAAAATAGTTCTCCCCTCTTTAAAGCGCGGCTGTCGAAACTCAAACCCCTGATTAAACAATCTTTATTGACAAAAACCTCAAAGCGCCCCTTAACTTGCCTTAATTGAGAAAACCTTATCTTAAGCATTAAAAGACTCTATTGAGATATAACCTTAAATAATAAACATCATCGAAAGGCAGGCGTTTTTCCCCTATGATTTGATATTTCTCGTGACCTTTGCCTGCTACCAGAATAACGTCCCCTCTGCGGGAAAATTCCACTGCCTCCTCTATAGCCCTCTGCCTGGGCCTCACTACCCGGTAGTTTTTGGTCCTGATTCCCTTGAGGATATCTTTGATGATGCCGGAAGGACTTTCTTTGCGGGGATTGTCGTCGGTGATAAAACAAAATCCGAAAGAAGGGCAGCAATTCTTCCCATAGCAGGCCTTTTCTCCTTGCACCTCTCACCCCCGCAACCAAAAACAGTAATTATCCTAGCGAACCCCAGGGACCTCAAAGTCTTAAGCACGCTCTCTAAAGCCTGGGGAGTATGGGCATAATCTACAAAACCACAGCGCCCCTTGTAGCACACTTTCTGCAATCTTCCGGGAATACCCTTCAAAGATTCTATGCCTTCCTTAATCAGCCTTAAAGGGATATTCAAAGACAGAGCCCCTCCCACAGCACCCAAGATATTGTAGAGGTTATACTCTCCTAAAAGACAGGTTTTAAAATACAATGTTCCTAAAGGAGTCTTAACCTTTACCTCCTGGGAGAAATTGGCGAGCTTATATTCCTTAATATAAATATCTGCTCTCTTATCTTTAAGAGAGAAAGAAATGCTTTTTTTACTCAACTCCTTAAGGAGTATTCTGCCGTATGAAGAATCTAAATTTATCACCCCCCGGCCCTGGGGTTTAAGGAGGTTGAATAACTTTCTTTTAGAGTTAAAATAATTCCTAAAATTTTTGTGATAGTCAAGGTGGTCCTGAGAAAGGTTGGTAAATATACCCACATCTATACTTAAAGCATCTAGCCTCCCCTCCTCTAAACCCTGCGAAGAAGCCTCCATAACTATATGCCTTATGCCTTTGTCCTGGGCTCTCTTCAAGAGGGAAAACAACTCGGGGGAGGGAGGCGTTGTGTACTCTCCTTTGAGGGTCCTGCCTATCCTATACCCCAAGGTTCCAATCCTAACGACGCCCAAAGGTCTCATCTTGAGGATATTTTCCAATATCAAGGAAACTGTAGTCTTGCCATTGGTGCCTGTGATAGCAACAATCCTAAACTTGTTGGGGTCTACCTTATAAAACAATCTACTTGCCCAGGAGAGAAAATAACGTGCATCCTTAACCCCCAGAAGAAAACAACGTTCTTGAGGAACAGCCTTCAAAACTTTATTAAAACGCGAAATATCTACAACTAACCCTGCGGCATTTTTCCTTAAAGCCTCGTTGAGAAAACGGTGGCCGTCAACATTCCTCCCTTTGAGGGCAAAGAATAACTCTCCCCTCTTTAGGAGACGGGTATCAAAACAAATTCCCTTGAAATGCCTTTTAATATCTCCTGCCCAGGCCGAAATAGAAGAATTACTAATAAGTTCTTCGCCTCTCATTAAAAGCAAATTCTGTCCGGGATTTGAGTTCAAGATAATCTTTTATCCTTAGCACTATCTTTTTAAAAAGGGGCGCAGCCACAACTCCACCCAAATGAGACTTATGGGGCTCATCAAAAACTATACTTATCACTATGCGGGGATTGTCTGCAGGGAAAAAACCCACGAATGAAGCACGGTATAAACTCTGGGAATACCCTCCTGCCTCTGGCTTCTGGGCAGTTCCGGTCTTGCCTGCTATCTTTAGGCCCTTTATGCGGGCAAGCCTGCCTGTACCTCTCTCTACAACCTGAAAGAGAATCTCCCTCATAGTCTTACAAACCTCAGGAGACAACACTCTTTTTAAAAGTTGGCTGCCAATCTCTTTAACCACTAATCCTTCAGGGGAAATAATCTTTTTAACAACGTGGGGGCTAACCAAAAATCCGCCATTGGCAATACAACTGAAAGCCCTGGCCATCTGCAGGCAGGTTACTGCTACCTCTTGCCCCATAGGGATGCTTGATATAGAGAGAGGAGAACAATCCTTTGTATCTTTAAGCAAACCTGCCTGCTCTCCAGGAAGGTCTATACCTGTAATCTTGCCAAAACCTAATCTGCGGGCAAAATCAATAACATTGCCTAAGCCTATTCTTTGAGCAATCTTGCACACGCCAATATTAGAAGATTTAACAATCACATCTTCAAAGGTCAAAACCCCATGAGGCCTGTAGTCATGAAGAATATGGGAATGTATCCTATAAGCCCCGTTCTCGCAGAAAAATTTATCCGCCAGATCTACTTCTCCTGAACTTAAAGCAGCAATGGCGGTTACAATTTTAAATACCGAACCCGGCTCATAAATATCAGTAATAGCCCTATTCCTTAGAAAAGAAACAGGAAAATCCTGGGGGTGATTAGGAGAAAAATAGGGGAAATTAGCCATGGAGAGTATCTCACCGGTATAAGGATTCATAATCACACAGCTTGCAGATTTAGCACCAAATTCTCTGCATCTCCTTTCCAACTCCTCCTCCACTATACTTTGAAGAAAACTATCGATAGTCAAAAGCAAGTCGTCGCCGGGAAAAGGCTCCACGCCTTCCTCCAGGTAAAAATCCTGCCTGCGGGCATCCTTCCACAGAAGAACATATCCCTCCTGACCCCTGAGTATACTGTCGTAATAAAGTTCTACCCCTTCCAAACCCTTATTGTCCACATCCGTAAACCCCAAAACATGGCAGGCTAAAGTATCCTGGGGGTATATCCTGCAAGGCTCTTTTATAAAACCTATGCCTTTTAGATCTAACCTTTCAACCTTTTCTTTAATTTCCAGAGGGAGCCTGCGTCTTATCCAGACAAAATTCTTCTCTTGGCTTATCTTCTTGCGAATCTCTGCTTCATCCTCGCCTAAAATCCCAGAGATTTTTTTGGCAATATACCCCTTATTCCTTAAAAACCTGGGCTGGGCATACAAAGACCAGGAAGGCATATTAAAGGCGAGGACAGTCCCGTTCCTATCAAGAATCCTCCCCCTGCCTCCCTTAATCTCAATAACCCTTACACATTGTTTGGCCGAACGCTGAGTGAGTTCTTTAGCCTGAAGAAACTGAAGATAAAATATCCTTACTATTATCAAAATAAAACATAAGACTACTACAATGGATACCAATTTTAGACGCCAGGCTTGAAACTTGGCCATAGAATTTTATCTTTGTTCAATATTGCTTTCAGTCCCTTTAAGGAAAAACCTCTATATAGAATAACGGCTTATGAGGATGAGATCCTCTTACTCTTCGGCGCGGGCAGTGGTTGCGAAATTAAGTAGCAACCTTGCTAAAGACAATCTCTTTTTAGGAGAAACTTTGGCTGCGGCTACCTTTATATGGATAATGTTGTCTCCTTTGGAAAACCTATAACCTTCGATGCTATCCTTCAATTTCTTTATAGAGGCGTATTTATAAAAATTATATAAGAGATAGCCCTCACGGTCAATTAAAGTTAACAATTCCTTTCTTCTTTGAGCAATATTGTATGAGGTTTTACGAATCTCTATCTGGACTTTTACAAAACTCAAGCCCAGCAAAAATAAGCATAATACAAAAATAGACAAGTGTTTATAAAACCTCATACCTCCCTCTCGAAAAAATCTAAAAACTATCAAACAGCCTCGGCTGAACGCAAACGTGCAGAACGGCTACGCACGTTACTTGACACCTCTTCTTCAGTAGGCCTTAAAGGCTTCTTGGTAAGAATCTTTATCAGCCCCCTCTTCTCAAAAGCCTTGAATGTATGCTTCACGATCCTGTCCTCTAAAGAATGGTAAGAAAGCACAACACACCTTGCGCCTCTGTCCATAAAATAGAAAACTTTCCTTAAGGCTTCCTCCAACGATTCCAATTCTCTGTTCACTGCAATCCTTAGAGCCTGAAAAGTTCGGGTGGCAGGATGGATTCTCTGGGCATAACGGGATCTGGCAGGCAACGCCTCTAGAATAATATCCCGCAGTTGAGAAGTAGTATGTATGGGGGCTTTCTTCCTGTATTCCACAATCTTAAAAGCAATCCTATAGGCAAACCTCTCCTCTCCAAAATCTTTGATAATGCGGGTTAATTCCTCCAGGGTCAGATTGTTCACCAAATCAAAAGCGCATATGAATGAATCTTGGTCCATCCTCATATCTAAGGGGCCTTCTCTCCTGAAACTAAACCCCCTCTCAGGAGTCTCCAGTTGGAAACTGGAAATACCCAAGTCAAAAAGGGCACCGTCTATTTTAGATAAGCCTGCCTCTTCCAAGAACCTGTCTAAAAAACGGAAATCTCCCTGAAAAATCTTGAAGCGCCCTGAGAAATCTCTGAGATTAGCTTGGGCAACTTCCAGAGAAAGGGCATCTCTATCTATGCCTATAATTGTGCCTTCTCCAGAAATACTCTCTAAAATCTTTTTGGCGTGCCCTCCCAGGCCGATGGTGCAATCTAAGATTACATCTCCTGGTTGAGGCCCTAAAAATTCCAGAACCTCCTTAATCATTACAGGCTCATGATGAGAGGCCATCAGACAATAAGATTCTGAGCTATCTGTTCGAACCCCGATTTGTTTTTGTTGAAATACTCCTGCCATATCCTCTTTGACCAAATTTCAATCCTATTGGAAACCCCAATTATCACAACCTGCATGCGTATCTGCGCAAATTCCTTAAGATAAGAAGGAATTAGAGCCCTTCCCTGTGAATCAAACTCAATCTTTACTGCTCCGGAAAAAAATAACCTATTGAAAGTCCTCACCTCTGGTTTGGTAAAGGAAAGATTCTTAAAGACCTCTTCCAGCCTTCTCCATTCGCCTTCAGGGAAAAGAAAAAGGCATCTGTCAAGGCCGCGGGTGAGGTAAAAATTTCTAATCTTGTTTTCTCGTGCTACTTCTCTGAATCTGGAAGGAAGAACGAATCTATCTTTGCTATCTAAACTATGTATATACTCTCCATAAAACATACCACTTTATTCCACTTTATTCCACATTCTTATAATATTCCTCTACTCTATTTTGTCAAATATTTTTTATGTTTTTTTTCCTCTACAAATTCAACATTCCAAGGTGATCTTCTACAATATATTGGAGGCTTGAAGAAATATTTCAATAAAGTAATCTCTTGCCCTTTAAGGTTTGACATATTGAACCTACAATGTTAATCTTTAATTTATGCGAGACAGAAATAAAAATACCAAAAGAAAATTTCAGAGAGCCAAAGTCAAAATTCCTCTTCTCTACCGAAGGTATGCAGACAAAAATTTTAAATCTGCTCAGATTGAAGATATAAGCGAAGGGGGATTGAAGGCTAATTTCCCTGAAAGCATAAACTCAGGAGAAAGTATACTTCTTAAATTTGCCTTGCCTGTCCAGGAAGAACCTCTTATAGTCCTGGGTCAAGTGCGGTGGTTTAAAGAAAACTCCCTTCAAGCAGGCATAGAATTTGTAGGGATAAAAAAAGAAGACCAGGAAATAATTTTTAAATATATCAATGACTTAACTTCTTCAATCTAAAAAACTCCCTGCATATTTTCTCATCCTCAACTATTCTCTTCCTTAGAGATGAAGCAGACCTAAATTTCATTTGAGGCCTCAACAATTTTAGGGGCCTTACCCCAATAATCCTGCGATAAAGATTATTATTGAAGTTCAGAATGTAGACTTCAACATGCAACCTCCCTGAGGAAGAGAATGTGCACCTGGTGCCAATACTAAGAAGCGAAGGCAGGTACTTTCCTTCACAAAGAGCCTGGCTTATATAAACTCCTTGCGGGGGGAGCACCAAACCTTGAACATCAAGGTTGGCTGTAGGGAACCCCAATTTCCTTCCTGAACCTTTACCCAACTTTACCCCGCCCCATACAAAATATTTTCTCCCTAACAATCTCTCTGCGAGAGGGAAATTTGCCTCCCTTATATATTCCTTTATCAAAGAAGAGGATACGCGCCTTTTCCTCCAGAATAGATGCTCTTCTATGTGGGAATCTATATTTTTGCTTTCAAGATAGGTCTTTAAATCTGCCAATCTCTTTTGGTCCCTGCCCAGACGAAAATCCTCTCCGGCAACCAATAATCTGATATTCATAGAAGCAAGTTTGTCCAAAAAAAATGTGCTCTCCAGCTGAGAAAAACCGCGGTTGAAATTCAAAACCAGACAATAATCTACCCGCAGAGACTTTATGAGTTTCAAACGATAATAAAGAGGGTATATATAGCCAGGAAATTCTCTTCCTAAAATCCCCTGAGGATGAGGCCAAAATGTAATTACACCTGACATCAACCCTTTTCTCCTGCAGAGAGAATTGAGACGGGAGATTAACTTTTGATGGCCTTTATGCACACCGTCGAATACACCTAAACCCGCACCCAACGGCCGAGTTATCCTAAAGGGGGATAATTTTTGACTCATCTACCTCATCTAATGAGAGGGCATCTTCTATGTGGTAGGGACCAACGGAAATTCTGCTTATCTGGGTAATGTGGGCTCCGCAGCCAAGAACCTCCCCTAAATCCTGGGCAATCTTGCGTACATATGTACCACGGGAACATTTTATATAAAGTTTAAAATAGGGAGGATGATACTCTAAAAGTTTTATCTCGTAAATAAATACCTTGCGTGGCTTCCTTTCCACCTCTATATTTTTCCTCGCTAAAGAATAAAGTCTCTTGCCCTTGTAGCGCAAAGCACTAACCATAGGGGGGACTTGATAAACTTCTCCCTGAAAATTCTTAAGGGCTTCCTCAATATCTTCCCTTCTTACAGAATCCAATTTCTCTTGGGGAAAAGACTCTATAACCTTTCCCTGTGCATCTCCGGTAGAGGTATTTTCGCCTAATTTTATCTGGGCGATATACTCCTTGGGATAAGAAATAATCTCCTGAAATTTTTTTGTAGCCTTTCCTGCGAGAATTACCAACACCCCTGTGGCCAGAGGGTCGAGTGTGCCTCCATGGCCTATGCGTCTTATCTTAAGTTTTCTACGCAGAATTTTAACTACTCCGAAAGACGTTATCCCTTGAGGCTTATTGACTACAATAATCCCTTTAAGGTTATCTCTTCTGGCTCTCATTGATAATTCTTCTTATAGTAGAAATCACCTTCTTTCTCACCGAAACAAAATCTCCTTCGATAGTAACCGCTGAAGCCCTTTGATGCCCCCCTCCTCCAAATATAGAGGCAACTTTGTTGACATCCGCAAATTTCTTGGAACGCAAATTTACCCGTACTTTACTACCTGCAACCTTGAAGAGAACTGCTACTTCGCAACTTTCTATGGAACGCATAATCGTCAAGATATATTCTGTAAGGTCCGAACCATTCTTCTTGTTTCTCCAAGCATTTGAGTAGGTATATACAATCTTCCCCCCCATAGAGGTTTTAATGTTATTTAGAATATTTATCATAAACTTCACCTCGGAAACAGAAAAACTATTGTAAATATTCTGGTATATCAGATGGGCTTCTACGCCAAATTTCAGAAGACGAGAGGCTATGAGGTGGGTGCGCGAGGAAGTGTTGGCAAAGGAAAAACACCCTGTGTCCGAGAGTATACCCGCATAGATGCATAGAGCCGAATCTTTGCTGAAAGGAACCCCAAGGTACCTGTAGAGCCTGTAAATCATCTCTGAAGTAGAGGAACTCCTTGGGTCTACCCAATTTATATTGCCAAAACGGGTATTGCTTATATGGTGGTCGATATTCACAATAAACCTATCATTGAAAAATTTCTCAAATTTTCCCGTGCGGGAAAGGTCAGAACAATCCAAGACAAAATAAATATCGCTGCTCTTACCCTTAAAGGAACGTGAAAACTTCTTTACATAAGGCAAAAATCTGTAAGCAGAAGGTATATAGTCCTGATTTATAAGCTTTGCTTTTTTCTTAAGGGTTTTTAGAAGAATATAAAGGGCTAGACTCGAACCTAAGGTATCAGCCTCCACATTCTTATGGGAAGCGATGACAAAACTATTATTATTTTCTATTATCCTCTTTATGTCTTTGAGCATCTAACCTCTCGAAAACTTCTTCCATATGGAAACTGTGCTCTATAGAATCATCCAATATGAATTTCAAGTCTGGCAAAAACTTCAACCTTACCCTTTTGGCTAAAATCATCTTAATGTAAATGCGGTTATTCTCTAGTATAGAACTTACCCTCTCCTTATCTTTACTATTGCCTAAAACGCTATAATAAACTTTAGCGTAATGTAAATCCCTGGATACAGAAACCCTCAAAATACTCACCATGCCCACATTCTGCTTAAGGTCTGTCTGAATGATTTTAGAAATCTCTTTCTTGAGAAGTTGATTTACCCTAAGAATTCTCTGGCTCATATAAATTCCCTTTGAATATCAAGAACCTCAAATTCTCTGGAGGCACCCAAAAAATCCTCAATAGAGGAAAATAAACTCTCTAAAAATCTCTGGGAAGAATTAACACCCACTATATACATTCGAGCCCTCTGCCAAAGATTGTCAGGCTCTTGGGCTACAGAAACATTAAACTTATTCCTCAAGCGCTGGCGGATGCTCCTTAGAACCCCCCTTCTGTGTTTAAGGGACTGCGACTGCGGAAGGTATAACTCTACAGTAAGCAGCCCTATCCTCATAAGACCTTAAGAATCAACCTTTTCGCAAATTCCCTCTCATCCTCATAACTTGAAATCTCGCCTTTTACCTTCTCTTCAAGAATTCTTTTTAAAATTCTGCCCACAACCGGGCCTTCCTTAAGCCCCATCCTTTTCAGTTCCTCTCCATCTAAATGGAGCTTGAGAGTGGCGATTTTGTCCAATATATCAAGAATCAATCTCCTCCTTCTTGCCTGTTTTACAAAGAACAGGAAACGTGCTTCAGGGGAAAGACCCTGTAAAAAGAAATACAATTTAACCAGATTTCTGCCAATTTTCAAGTTTCTTAAAACAAGTCTGTATTCCAAAAAAACCCTGCGTTCATAAGAGGTGAAGCCGAACCTACCAGAGATACCTTTAATCTGGCGGGGGTTAAGGCAAGAAAACATCACGGCAAAATATAGACTGGGCTTATTCAA
>CAYNIO010000037.1:4686-11095 GCA_964397495.1 uncultured Planctomycetia bacterium | reverse complement strand
ACAGTAAGTATGGGTACTTCTCCTCCTACTGTAACCTGAGCTTCATTGCCTGAAAGGACAACCAATGTGGGGCGCGCCAAGGTCCTTGCTTTCCCCTCCTGGGATAACAGATTAAGAGTTGCGGAAAGAGGAGACCTTATCCAGCTATGAAAATTGCTTATCCCCACCCAGGTTGCTACCGAACTTTCGCCTTCAGAAGTGGTGGAAGTAGCACCCTCAGAAAAATTTATCTGCTGGGCCCATTGGAAACCTAAATTATCTAAAGCATCTTTTGTGACCTCCAGGACTTCCACTTCCACCTGAACCAGGTTTCTATTTTCTTCAAGGGCAGTAAAGTCTAAAATGTACTTTTTGTAATCTCCTAAAATCTTATCGAGTCTATCTTTCTCGTCAGGCGAAAGGTTACCCTCCAGGATTATGCGTTCACCCTCCTTGCTTATCTTCAAGGAAATCTTACGGATTACCCCCGCATCCTTTAATAAATTTTTTATTTTTTGCCGTAAATTCTTTAGGTCGTGGGCATAAACGCGGATAGAATATTCCTTTCTGCCAAAATTGTCCTCTATAATAAGTGAAGTCTCTCCTGCGGATTTAGCCCTAAGAAGAACCTCGTCCTGAGTGGCCTTAACAACGTCGGCAATTTCTGGAGAGGAAATCGTTACCCTCTTGGGAGAATAAACTTTTACAGGAAGAGTCTGGCCTACAAGAAGTTCATAATCATAATGCGCTTCCCCATACAAGGAAGAGGCAATAAAGAAGAAAAGAAACAATAACACAGAAAGACTGCGCAACTATTTTCCTCCTCTATATATCTCTATCTTAGCAGGCTGGGGCTGTTCTTCTTTCTGAGGCGCAGGCTCCTTCCCCATAGATTGAAATATTAACTGCCATAGGGTATCCATGCTCATAGGAGGAAGGGGTTTCATCTCTGAATCCAGAGGGGAGCGCATAATTAGGCGTATCTGCCCCTCTTCTATAGCAAAAGCCAATAACTCTGCCTGCTCGGGAAGCAAAGCCAAAGTTACAGTATCTGCCTTTTGAGATTTGCCTCCTTCAAATATGTTAGGCCCTACTGCCAGAACACGCACATTCTGAAAAAGAGGAACTATTACATTCTGGGTTATGACTCGGTCCCCTACTTTCTGGGGAATCTTAAATATCCCAATGACATCCACAAAATTTCCCGGATTGATCAAACCTTCAAAGGAAGAAAATCTGTCTATAGGAATAGTGATTGCCCTTAATCCTACAGGAGTCTTCATAGACAAAGTCCTTCCCTGCTGCTTGGAAGTTAATTTGCTGGAGGTTATCTGCTCTCCCGCAACCATATCTACAGACGCTTTCTTGCCAATTACCTGGCTTGGAGAAAGATAAGCATTAGGCTCTACCGCCTCTTTAGGAAGTTTCTTATAGGCAAGATGCGAGGCCTTGATAATTGTGCCTCGGGCGATGTTAGTGCGCGCCACAATAACCCGCACCAACTCGGGAGGAGGTCCTTCTTTCGAACCGGAAGGCTGCTTCTGAAAGAATGTATACAAGACTACCGCTGAAATCCCTAAAACTATGGCAATAATAATATTGAGAATTCTTCTATCTATCACTTTATGTTATCGGTATTTATCTCTACAGGCACCTCTTCTTTCATCTTATTAATTATAGACTTTACTTTCTCTTCTACCTTGCCCCGTGTAAGCACCAACTTAATCTGGCCGCGTAATTTATCTTCAAGAGCAGTCTGCTTTATATCTTCGAGTTTAATTATATAGTATTTCCCCTCAGGAGACTTAAAATACGTAGATACCTGCCCCTTGTTGAGAGTCAGAACATTTGTCCAGAACAGAGGAAACTTGTCATTAGGGTTATAGACAATGTATCCTAAGTCTCCCCCCTTGCTTCTGGAAGGGGCCTCTGAATATTGCATAGCCACCTGCGAAAAAGGAAGCCCTTGGTATATTTTAGACAGGGCCTCTCTGGCCTTATCTTCAGTGCTTACTACAATTTCCCTCACTTTATACTGTTTAAAAGCCTCTTTGTTCTTATTATACCAATCCTCCACATCTTTATAACTTATTTCGACCTCTTTCTCAATGCGCCTTCTTACTTCGTCTGCAAGCAAGGCCTGGATACTATTCTGAACGCTTAATTGCACATCTCTTTCTTTGTTTATCCCCTCTTTTTCAGCATACTCTGCAAGAAGAGCCTGGTTTACAAGCCTTTCTAAGAAATTCTTTTTGCTCTCAAAATTTTTAAGACTTACTCCTGTAATATCAGAAAGTTTATTCACATTCTCTACCATTATATTAAAATCGTCTGCCGTTAAGTACCAATCTCCAACTCTTGCTACTATGACCCCAGAAGGCTTCGGGGAGGTAGGCTTCCTGGAAACACTTTTATTGAAAGGAATGTTGTTGCACCCATAAGTACTTAATCCTAAAATCAATATGAAAATACCCAGTACCCCTCTTTTCATATACCCCTCCTTTGTTTCAGCCCCAACCGGATTTGAACCGGTGCCTCGTGGCTGAGAACCACGTATCCTAAACCAGGCTAGACGATGGGGCCTTTATTAATTTTTATTTTAAAGTAATTTGTTTAACTGTCAATAAATTTATTGACAACTGATGGCGTGTATTATATTCTCAAAATGATGAATATATCTGTCGCCACCAGACAAGGATTTGAAACCGAAAGTCTCCTCAAGAGTTGCCTTGCTGAATCCCAGCAATCGCTTCCTAAAGATAGTTATTATCTTGCCTGGATATTCTACACTCGCGGCATAGAAGAAAAAGTTCTTTTTACCTTCTTAAAAGAAAAAATAAAAGCCTCCCATATTTTAGCCCTTAAAACTTCAAAACTCATAGTCTCCTCAGGATTTATACATCCCGCAATAAGCTTTATCCTCTTTGATGCCAAACCCGAAGAAATATCTTTATTCGTCTATCCTTGTAAAGAGGAAGCGGAAGAAAGCAGAAAGGTGAATAAAGATATCTTGAAGTATGTCAAGGAGATAGGGCATCCCAGTTGGGTGCTTAACCTTATAGACCCCACTCTTCTAAAGGTCGCCCTCCCCTTGAGGAACCTTCAGAATATTTTGGGGACTTCTGTCCCTTTCTTAGGCTTTTCCACAATTGCTGAATATCAATACAGGGAAAATCCAATATTTTATAATGGGCGGTTTCTTAAAGACCGCATCCTTAGTATACTCTTTGGCCCTCAGGTAGACCTGGAATTTTCTCAATCTACGGGCTATAAACCCCTGGGAAGATTTTTTCACATAACTAAATCCTATGGCAATATTATCCAGGAAATAGACAATATCCCCGCCTCCTTTGTGTACAGAAATCTTGGTATAAACAAAAATTTATTTACCAAAGAAACTATATTTCCCTATGCTACATTAGTCTATCCCTTAGGAATACTTTTGGATAAGGACGCCTTTTGCTTGAGGCATACCATAAAAATTCTCGATGACGATTCCCTCTTCTGCAATGCCGAAATCCAACCCAGCAGGCCTTTAAAAATTATGCTCTCTACAAGAGATGACCTTATGAAAGATACTGTCCAGAAAATAATATCCTTAAAAAGGGCTTATGATAAAAAGAATAAAAAACCATCATTGATAATGATATTTTCATCATTTGCTCGCGCCCTCACTATGGGCTGGCAATGCAAACAGGAGATAGAGGCAATAAAGAAAATTTTTGCAGAAGATATACCCTTGATTGGAACGCTAACCCTAAGGGAAATTAACCCTGTTTTTTTTGGCAAACCTCGGTTTAGGACTGTATTCCAGAATAACAGTATGAATTTTTTAATGCTATGAGTTATTCAAATTACATTATCTTGGCTTTCATTATAAGCACCTTGAGTTTAAGTATAGTGCTCTACCTCAAACTAAAAAGGATAAAGAAACTCCAGGATTACATCAGAAATTTAGAGGTCACTAATCAAGAGTTGGACGAACAGACAAAGCTTATAATAAAGACCGATTTGGAACTAAAAAAAATTCAAGAAGAACTAGACCGCAAAGTAAAGTCCTTGTCAGTCCTGCACAATATAGCACTGCTTTTGTCCAAAACCCTGGATGAAGAAGAAATCCTTAAAAAAATATATCCGTCATTTTTAGAGGATTTAGAAATAGACAAATTCTTCATAGGCATATATGAAGAAAAAAGCCTTAGAATAAAGGCCTCCTACAATATCCCTCACACTGCCCTCTCCCAATTAGAACTTCTCTTCGAAAACAAACACCAAGAATATTCGCTTTTGTCGGAAAAAGAAATTATTTGCAATGCTCTCAACGCCCCTGCTGACAATATCTGGAAGGCATTTATCCTCAAGAACATAAAAGCCTCTTATTTCATGCTCCTTCCTCTAAAGAGCGCAAGGCAGGCCCTAGGAATAAGTTTTTTTGCCAGGGAATCTCCCTTTCGCAGCTTCGACGAAACCGATTTAGAAATCCTGCGGCTTTTAGTAACTCATTTAGCCCAATCTTTAGAAAACGCGCGCCTTTTTGAAGAAGCCTACAGAAGCAGGCAGGAGTTAGACCTCAAGGTTGGAGAGCGCACACAACAACTGGAAAAAGCATTAGAGGAACTCAAGAATATAAGCAGAATGAAATCAGATTTTGTCTCCAGTGTCTCTCACGAATTGAGGACTCCCCTTACTTCTATAAAGGGGTATGCCTCCCTTCTTGCTTCGGAAAAATTCGGCAAACTCCCTCTGGAAGCAAAAGAGAGAATCCAACGCATAGACAAACACGCAGACCACCTCGTAGATATGGTAAATAACCTGTTGGATATAGCCCGCATTGAATCTGGCAGGGAAGAATTTATGATAAAGAAGGAAAACTTAAAGGAGATAATACACAATACAACAGAGTTATTCCTACCTCAAGTAAAAGAAAAGAATCTCAACCTTGTGTTGGAATTGCCCCCTCAAGAGATACCTGTGCTCTGCGACGCTTTAAAAATTCAAAGAGTGCTCATAAATCTTCTGAGTAACGCTATAAAATTTACGCCTAAAGGGGGAAATGTAGTTATAAGGGCAGTACCCTTAGAAAAGGAAGTAAAAATAGAAGTTCAGGATTCAGGCATTGGCATCCCTCCCAAGGACCTTAAGAAAATATTTGATGAGTTCTACAGGGCAGAAAATATATCTGCAGAAACCAAAGGGAGTGGTCTGGGTCTCTCTTTGGTAAAAAAGATTATAGAGGCGCACAATTCTTCTATAGAGGTAGAAAGCCAAACAAATAAAGGCACAAAATTTACCTTTTACTTAAACAGGGCCTGATTATGGGAGAGAAGCCAAAAATACTCATTGTAGATGACGAACCTGATATTCTGGAAATATTAGAAATTCTCCTGAAAGAGGAATATCGGGTTATACAGGCTCAAAATGGAGAAGAGGCTTTGAAAAAGGTCAAAGAAGAAAGTCCTGAACTAATTATCCTTGATTATATGATGCCTAAAAAAGATGGGGTCCAGGTTTGCAGGGAGATAAAACAGGATATATTTCTGCGTCATATACCTGTAATAATCCTTACAGGAAAAGGAGAAATCCATCAGAAGGTAAAGGGCCTAGATGCGGGTGCCGACGATTATATTGTTAAACCCTTTGATCCCCAAGAACTTATGGCAAGGGTCCGTATGGCCTTAAGAAGGAAAACCCGAGATCTAGATGCCAATCCTTTAACACTTCTTCCAGGAAATGTCTCTATCTACAATGAAATTCAAAGGCGCATAAACTCTAAAGAAAAATTTGCTGTCTGTTATATAGATTTAGATAAATTCAAGGCTTACAATGATACCTATGGATTTGAAAAAGGAGACCGAATCATAAGAGAAACTGCACGCTCCATTATAGAAACTATCCAGAAGGAAGGAAATGAGGAAGACTTCATCGGCCATATTGGTGGAGACGACTTTGTTATTATTACCCACCCTTCCAAAGTAGAAAAAATATGCAAAAGTTTTATAGAAAACTTTGAAAGGAAAGTTCCTCATTTCTATAACGAGAAGGACAGAAAGCGAGGGTATATAACTGCTCAGGACAGGAAAGGCAATATCCAGAATATCCCTTTACTTACAGTCTCCATAGGAGTGGTGACTAATCTGGAAAGGGAATTCTCGCACGTAGGCCAGATATCCCAAACAGGCGCAGAATTAAAATCCTATGTCAAAAAACTTCCTGGCTCTAACTTTGTAATCGATAAACGCAAAGATTCCTGAGTGCTCAAAGAAAATGCGCGGGGAGGGACTTGAACCCTCACGGGGGTCACCCATACGCCCCTCAAACGTACGCGTCTGCCTGTTCCGCCACCCGCGCAAATAGTCTTATTTTAAATGAACAGATATCCCTTCCACGTTTAGTTTTTCCTGCGCCCAAACAACTGCGGGCAAAACATTTT
>CAYNIO010000037.1:0-4586 GCA_964397495.1 uncultured Planctomycetia bacterium | reverse complement strand
CTTCCACGTTTAGTTTTTCCTGCGCCCAAACAACTGCGGGCAAAACATTTTCTTCTGCTTCCTCAAAAAACTAAGATATTTTAAACTATATCCTCTTATCGGGCAATAACTTCTGCCTGCTCTCTCATAATAAATTACTCCTATCATAGCAGAAAATCTTGAAAAATCAATATTGTAAGCGCTTTCAAAAAGAGCCCCTCAGTCCTTGAAAGAAACCTTAATATTCGACCATACTTAGTGGTGTAAGGATTTTCAAAATGCAGGGAATAGAGTTTGTCTATGATAAAAAGGGGAGAAACTTTTGTCATCTCAAGAATCTTATACCCTCAATAAAAAATCCCCTTCCCTTCAACAAAGAACAACTCCTGCAATGTGTAAATACAGACAAACCCCTTCAAAAAATACTTCCCTTAAACTCTAAAAAATATCTTCTCTATGCTTTTCCCACAGATCCAGAACATATAAAAGGAATTTTAGTAGCCTTAGATTTTTCTCTCTTAGGAAACTTGGAGATGTCCCCTCTGTTAGAAAATCTTGAAGATGTAATAGTTCTCATAGATCGCCGGGGAAGAATTATCTGTGCTAACAAGGCTCTAAAAAAGTTTATCCCTTCTAGAATAAAAAATTTTGAGAATAAGAATATCTTAGATATCCTTCCTCTGAAGGAAAAACTAAAAATAAGCACCTTTAAGAAAATCCTGAGGGATTTTAAACCGCAGGTAATATCTCTCAGAAGTTACGACAACCGTGTATATATATTTGAAATCAGACTTTTTCCTATTCCTAAAGAAAACAAAATCAAAGGATTCCTCATCTGGGCAAAGGATATTACCTCTTATCATAAAGAAAAAGAAGAAATAAAGAATAAACTTTTAGGACTGATGAACATTTCCCAGAAAGTTATATCTAACAAAAATCTTGACGACCTTTTGCAGGATATTGTAAAAAGGGCCTGTGTTTTGTGTAAGGCGCCTTTTGGAATACTCAGACTCCTGGATGAAGAAGGGAAATTACGCATCCAGGCCTACAAAGGCTTATCTTTCCAGTTCATAAATTTGGCACGCACCCTCAATATTGGAGAAGGAATCTCAGGCATAGCAGGAATGAGAAAAAAACCCTTTGGTGTTTCTAATATTCAAAAAAACAAGAATGTGAAATTCAAAGAAGCCCTCCTTAAAGAAGGGGTAATATCTGCCCTAAGCGTGCCTGTACTTTTTCAAGGAAGGCTTTTAGGAGTGATTGGTGTGGCTGACAGAAAGTCTAGGAAATTTACAAAATCGGAGATAACTTTCCTTAAATCCTTTGCTTCCCAAGTAGCAGTAAGCATCAACAGCATCCAACAAAAGGACCTCATAAATGAAAGTTATTTTAACACTCTCAATGCCCTTGTACTTACTATGGAAGCAAGAGACCCCTATACCCGCGGCCATTCTGAGAGGGTTACGCGTTTTGCTTTGAGCATTGGAAAAAAATTGGGATTAGATGAAGACAATTTGAGAACTTTACGTTTTGGAACCTTGGTCCACGATATAGGAAAAATTGCCATCTCAGAATCCATCCTCCTTAAACCTTCACCCCTTACACTTACTGAATGGGCTCAAATACAGCTCCATCCAGAAAAGGGAGAAGAAATGTTAAGACCTTTAAGATTCCTGAATGAAGCCCTGAAAATTGTAAGACACCACCATGAAAGATTTGACGGTAAAGGCTATCCTGACGGCCTAAAAGAAGAAAAAATCCCTTTTCTTGCCAGGATAGTAAGCGTCGCTGACGCATTTGACGCTATGACTTCTGACCGCCCCTACAGAAAAAGGTTTGACTTAGATTACGCTGTCAGAGAGATCAAGAAACACCGTGCTACACAATTTGACCCTCAAGCTGTAGAAGCCTTCCTTAAAATGATGTAATTATTCCTTACAGAGGTACTTATAGGGGCAAAATCGGCAATAATCTGCGACACTGTCGTCAGGAATAAACTCTAAATGCGGATCGAATATCTGTGAAAGCATATTCTTAAGGGCGGGAAGAAATACACTTTCCATAAGAAGACAGTCCTCCTGGTTTTTAAAAAGGCAAATCTCTGCTTTTTGGGGATCGTCCAATTGCCTTAAGCAATAATATAAAGCCTGCATATCTTGCCATCCATAGCGAGGAAAATTTTTCTTGTATATATAAAGATAAATTGGCAATTGGAAAGAACTTACGTTTTTCCTTACATCTTCTCTGGAGTGGATGTCAAACTCCTTCTTTTTTAGGATATTACCTTCAACAAACCCTGTTTTGTAGTCAATAATAAAGATCTTGCTTATTTCTCTAAACAAACGTTGGTCTATTCTATCAATTCTCCCCCTAAGATAAACCCTGCCCCATTCTGTATCTAAAAAAACTTTCTTCTCGGAAAGAGGAAAATCTTTTTCTAAATAAAGAATTTTTATCTTTTCTGGGCGAGATTTCTCCCGCTTAATAAAATTCTTCAAGGCATAATCTACCATCTCTTTGAGAAATAAAGTTTCTGGAAGATGGTTTGAGAAATATTGATAAAATAATTTATCTTTAAGTTCTTTTAGGTTGGCAATGCACATCTCGTCCATCTTAAAAAACTTTCCTTTAAAAGGAGTATAAAAAGCCTCCAGCAGGCTATGAAAAAATTTCCCAATGCGATGGGATTCTATATCTTCTTCTAACTTCTGTTTTTCTTCAAGGTTCAGAATATAATGGAAGTAAAATCTTAAAGGACAATTTATATAGGTATCTATGCTTGAGAAGGAAAAAACTCTCTTTTTTAGAATTTCTGAACTCTGGGCAGTTTTAGAAAAATGACGCAGACGCCTCACGAAGATATAGGGCGATTCTATCTTCTGAATGAACTCGTCTCCATTTTTAATAAGACATCCCATCTTTTTTTCCTCATTCCAGATTATCTCCTCCAAAAATCTGCTTCTGTGCCAGCCATCCTCAGGAATATTTCTGTAGAATAAATGGACATTTTGGGAGGATCTTATCAATCTAAAGAAATGATACCTAAATATCTCCTCTTTCTGAAGAAAATTATTCAAACCTAACTGGCCCAAAACCCCTTTAGGTATAAGAGGATCTGCCTCTACTATCTGAGGCAAAACTCCTTCATTTACATCAAAAATAATAACATTCTTGAAATTTAAACACCTGGTTTCAAGCATTCCCAAAAGCTGGGTTCCCTTAAGAGGAGTTCCTTTAAATGATAACCGCCTAAATTCAACATACAATCTGAAAAGGGGGAAGATAGTATCTTGGGAGAATATCAATTCATCTATAAAAAGAGACTTTTCCATCTCCTCTATAAATTCTATAAACTCTGCAAAAATGTGGGAAGAAAATACATATTGAGAAACCAGACTTCTTTCAAATATAAAATTAATTACTTTTTTCAATTTAAGCAGAAAATCTTTAAAATTTTTTAGATTTTCGAAGTTGCGAAAGAAAAGGTCGTGAATTTCTATAATAGTCCTTTTTAAATCCTGGGGAGATACGCTAACATCCTGGCTGGACAAAATCTTTCCTGATATGCCCTCAAACAAATTTTGGTCTGTTTCTATCTCCTCTAAAGTTATGAAAGGGCAAGGCAAATCATCCTCATTACTTATTAGGGATTCTTCTATGCCATGAATAAGAATTCTGGTAAGGGTCGCTTCTTTTTTATGCAAACCCAGATTCTTTATATAAGGATGCATAAGGAGCTTGATGTAATCGGGAGCATAATACCTTCCCTCTTCAGTACGGGTCTCTTGAAGAGATATAATATCTTCTATGAGGGTATAGAGAGGTGTCCTCTTAAGGGGATATCCCAAGGAGATATTAAACCCTTGCGACAAAAATTCTGAAGACTGAAGAAGGAAAGGAAGCAAAGTTTCCTCTTGAGAAAAAACTACAACAGTATTTTGCAAATCCTCTAAAGAAGAAAGCACTTTAAGAGCGCCCTTTATCTGAGAATGGGCAGAAAACCCCTCGTAAATCCTGATAGAAACAGATGGCTTTTGAGAAGTTATGCGTTCTATTTTTGAAGACAATATCTTTTTGAGACTATCCAATATAGGCCATCTCTCTTCGTCTTCTTGGAGAAGAAGTACACCTCCTCTCTTTAGAAGATGCTTAAATATCTCTTTTTCAGAACCGTTAAGAGCGAAAAATCCTGCAAGATAAATCTTATCAAAATCATCTAAAGGGAAATTGCTCAAATCCTGAACCAACTTAAAATAGGCAAAACCCAGAGTATAAAGATTGTTTTTCTCAAGATAATTATGGAATTGAGAACGCAGCAAACCAATATTCTTAAGCAAAGTATTTATGTAAGGAGGGACATCGTAGCCTATCTGAGCATTCTTCTCCACATTGATCAACCTGTGTTGAGATACATTTTCTCTATCAAGTTCTTCTATAAACTCCCAAATCTTGCGTGCCCATAAAAAAAACTTCTCAAAATCTGAAGATATTTCTCCAAAGAAGCCCTCAAGTTTAAGGCTTCTAACGATTTGATAGATAATAAAACTGGCATCTAAGGTGCTTAGACGTAGTCTCCAAGGGTACAATTTCAAGAATCTATCTTCCAC